>JAISCH010000311.1 GCA_031265725.1 Propionibacteriaceae bacterium | reverse complement strand
CCCGCCTTGCCGGTGACCGCGTTGCCGTTGGCGTCTTGGAGCCGGACCCGGACCCAGGAGGTGGATTCCATCACCACATGGGAGGCGGTGTCCACCCAGTACCACGACTTCGCCACCTCGCCAGCCTCGAATTCGGCCACGGTGTTGTTGCCCCGGGCGCCGAGCGGGATGGAAGTCTCACCGATGAGGTTGACCCCGATGCCCTTCTTGCCGGAGATATCCGACTTGATATCGGCCTGATAGCTGCCGTCCTGCGTCCCGTTGCGGAAAGAGGTGACCGGCTGGGAGCCCAACGGCTTCAGGTTGGACGGGTTGTCCAAATCGGAGGGCACCCACTCGAAGGCCCCGGCCTGGCCCGGCACCGGGTTCCCGTAGACGTCCACCGTGAAGATGGTGACTGTGTGCGTGCCGGTGCTGACCGGCTGGGAGCCGGTGCTGACCTGGAAGTACGTCCCGGTGCAATTGGTGCAGACCCCAGCGGCGGTGAAGGTGGCGACCCGGTTGGCCTGGTAGTCCAGCTCAGTCTGGTCGAACTTCACTTTTACCGTCTTCGGCCCGGTCCGGTAGGACAGCAGGCCGCCGAGGTAGTGGCCCGGCTCGCTGGAGACCTCATTGAACGCCTCGCCACGTCCGGTGTTGCCACCGGAGGAGATGTCGTCGGAGGTGTAGGGCAGGCCCAATATGGCCGCCTGGCCGGGCACGCCGTTCGCGTACCGGTCGTACAGATAGGCGTGGACTGCGGCCGCCGTCCCGGCCAGCACCGAGCCGGAGGGGACGCTGTAGTAGGAATTGGCCAGATCCACCGCGCCAGCGCGGAAGGTCGCGGTGTTGTTGAGGATGCTGGCGCCGTTGCTGTGTGACAGCTCGGCTTTCGCGCTTCCACCGGAGTAGTCGACCGAGATGGCCTTGTCGCCAGCGCTGGTGGAGTATACCCGTGCGGTGTAGACGCCGGGCAGGGTGCTGCTCTCGGTGAAGCCGCTCACCCGGCCGATGGTGGTGTCGCCCTGGCCGCGCAGCGTCGGCGCGGTCGAGCCCTCCAGCTTGCCCTCCTGACCGATGATCGGATTGTCGTCAGCGTCGAACAGATGGGCGGTGACGGTGTGCCATTCGGAATCGCCCACCGTCTTGACGCCGGAGCTGACCTCGAAATAGCTGCTCGGTCCCATTTCCAGGGACGAGCCGAAGCGGGCGATGATGTTTCCGCTGTTGAGGGTGCTGTCCACCGCGAGTGGATGGCTCTGTGCCTCGGCGAGGTTGGAGCCGAGTCCCACTTTGACGGTGAAATTGCCCGAACGCGAAGAGTTCACCGTCGCGGTGTAGCTGCCATCAGCAGCGGTCTCGCTGAACGCGCCGACGCTCACCTGGGCCGGCGAGCCCTCGATCCAGCCCCAGACCAGGCCAGCCGAGCCGTCGACCGGGTTGTCCAGGTAGTCCTGCAGCCGGACGGTCACGGTGTGCTTCCCGGTGTTCACCGTCTGCGTGCCGGTGGTCACCGAGTAGAAGCCGTGGTCGGCGGGGGACTTCGAGAACACCGCGACGGTGTTCTTCGCCGACTCGTCGGCGTTCTTGCCCACCGGTACGTTCACAGCCGGAGTGCCGGAGTCCTGGTCGATGTCTATCTTGGCGGTGATGGCCTTGTCGCCGGGCAGGCTGGAGGTAATCGTGGCCTGGTACACGCCGGTCCCGTCGCTGCTCGGAATGAATCCGGTGATGTTGCCGGAGCCGAGGGAGTCGGCGGAGGACGCGCTCAGATAGGCGTCCCAGCCCGGCACGCCATTGCCGTACGCGTCCCGGATCACTGCAGTGACGGTGTGTGAGCCTTGGCCCAACAGGCCCACTGCGCCGGTGGAGACGTAGTACTCCGACGATTCCAGGTCGGGCGCGCCCTCCTTGAAGCTGATCTTGTCGTTGTGCTGGCCCAAGGTCACTGCTACCGCGTCAGTCCATTCGGTGTCCCCGAACCGGACGCTGATCGTCTTCTCCCCGGACACGGTGGACTGGATTGGGGCGCGGTAACGGCCCGGAGTGCCAGTGACCGCCTCGAAAGCGGAGCCGTTCGGCTTAGTGCCAAGTGATGAGTCGGCTCTCCAGAGCAATTTGTCGAGGTCGTAGCCAGTGATGGCGGTGTTGGTGCCGCTCTTCAGGTCGATATAGACGTAACCGGTGCCGGTGCCGACTGGGACGGTCGCGGGCGGGGCCGGCTCGACCCAATAGCTGGAGTTGTCCGGGTCGGGGGTGGCCCGGACGAAGGTGATGGACACCGGGGAATTGGAGAGTTCTACATCGCCGCTGCTGGTGGTGACCTTGCCGATGACGTCGAAGTCGGCGGCATAGCTGCTCATCACCTCGACGGAGCACTCGCCTTTCGCGTCAGTGACACAGGTGGACACACCGGAGGACACTGGCGGGTCGGTGACCACCTTGTCGGACTGCGTCGTCTGGCCGGGTTCGGCGACCACGAATTTCACCGTGGCTCCCCAGATCGGGGTGGTGCCATCGGCGGCCAGCACATGCGCGGTGACCTTGTCCCTGGCCACGCCGTCGGCTGGCTGGTTGTTCTGGTCCACCGTCAAGGTGGACGACGCCGGGTCCGGGCCAGAGACGTAAGTCGCCACGCAGGTGATGTCTGCGCCGGCGACGATGGCGGTGGCGGGGATGGTGAATCCCGTCTTGCTCAAGCTCTCTGGGGTGACGCTCCCGCAGTCCACCGAGGATATGGTCCAAGTCTTGCCGGTGGGACTCTTGGTGGTGGACACGTCGACTTTAGTGCCGTTAGCGCTGAAGGCGTGCAGCCGGGAGTCCATGACCACCTGGCCGCCCGCCGGGGTCTGCAAATCTGCGGTCTGCGAGTAGGAGACACCAGAGGCGGCCAGGTTCGTCCCAGTGAGCTGGAACGGACCGGCCCCCTCGCCGATGGTCTTCACGCCCAGCCGGACCATGCCGTTGACCAGGGTCACCGCGTAGTCCTCGACCTCGCCGATAGAGGCGAAATCAGTGGTGTCGGTCGCGGCGACGTGCGCCGGGGTCAGCGCGGGGTTGGAATTCGACAATGTCACCCGGAAACGGGCGAAGGTGTTTATCATCGCGCTCAACGATCCCGCCGTGGGGGTGTAATTCACTATCACATCGCCGTTGGCGTCCGGGTGCAGGCCATTCATGATCACAGCCGTGGTGTTCCAGCTCGCGGTTGCGCTCGAAGCCGTCCAATTTCCCATCCAGCCGCTCACCCAGACTTTCGAGTTCGGCACGTTGGTGCTGACATGGGCGCGGAAGCGGTAGCTGCTCCCCGGCACCAAGGTGGCCTTCTGCAGCGGCACCTCGTTGGAGCCGTCGGCTTTGGCGACGAACACGCCATCGTCGTTGGGGTCGGAGCTGGCGTCAGTCGAAGGCGTCGGCGTGACGGTATCGAGCTTGGAGCCGAGTTTTACGTAGGGGACATCGCTCCTAGTGCCATTGGGATTCACGACGACGTGGCGCGGCCCGCCAGAGTTAGTGGAGGTCCGGTAGCCGTCGGGGGCGTCGCCGCCGTTGACGCCAAAACTGACGCCGAAGTCGGCGTCGGCCACATTCCGGGAAGTGGTCATGGTGACCTTGGAGTAGCTGTTCGCCTGAGCCGTCACGTCGGATACCGTCCCTGACGGGTCAGAGCCGAATTGCGCGCCATAGCAATATCCGCTGGAGCTGCGGGGATTGGAATTCCCGTTCTGGTCCATGCAATACGGGGTGACGCCGTTCTTGCCGTTAGGGCCGGAGACCAGCGTGGTCTGCGAGGCGTAGGACTGCCGTCCTTCGATGGAGTTCAAGGTGGGACGCACCAGGCGCACGTAGAAATCGCCGCTGGTGGCGGGCAGCAGGAAGGAGTAGGTGCCGGAGGCGGAGGTCTGCTGGCTGCCGATCAAATTCTTGTTGTTGTCATAGAGTTGGACGGTCGCATTGGGGAGCGTGTACGACTCCTCGGACGTCTGGATGATGCCGTCGCTGTTGAGGTCCCGGTAGACGGTGCCCTGCAACACCGGCGCGACCTGGCAAGCGCTCAGGTCGTGTTGGCCATATGGGATCTTGTTGGAAGATTGTGTCACTGCCCCGGTGAGCGGGTTCACCTGGAAGACCGTGCCGTCGAGATCGAGCATATACAACATGCCATTGAAGAAGGACATGCCGTTGAAGTCGCTGGCAGTAGGCAGGCCGGAGGCGAGTTTGACGACCTTGTTGTATTTCCAGTCACTGTGCCGCGTTTTGTCCAGCGTGCGACTCCCTGGGACGACCCGCAGCAGATAGTGTCCCTGGATGGGACTTCCAACCACGATGTAGGCATTGCCGTTGGCGTCGAGCGCCATGTCGGAAGCCACACTGTTAGCGCCAGAGGAGGAGGGGATCTCGTCGGAAGGGGTCTGCGGTTCGATGCGTCCAGAAGTCATCCAATTGCCCGAAGTCGGATTGAACACGACTATCCGATAGCCGCCGTCCCCCAGGGTGTCGGTGGCCGCAGACCCGGCATAGATGTTTCCGGTGGTCTGGTCCACTTCGCCACCGGCCCAGGCATCGCCGCTGTTGGGAAGTTTTTGCGGAAGGCTGAATCTGTAGCCATTCTGGGTGCCCGAGGGCACCTCCGTGACAGATCTACCGCCATAGGACCAGAAGTACATCGACATCGAGCCGTTGGCATTCGGGCCCAACGCTATCGTGGTGCCATTGGTGCCGTGGCTGGTGATAACGCTCGAAGACACAGTGGGAAATTTGGAGACGTCGAGGCTGGTCAAGTTATCCATGGTGGCGGTATACAACGTGGTGCAGTTAGTGTTCCAGGTTTGCGCGGCGCCCAAATAGCTGTTGATAATGGGCGAAGTCGGCGGGTACGCCTGGGCCTCGGGAACTGCGGCCAGTTGTTGCGACACCACCAGGGTCAGCATCACGGCGAGGCTCGTCACAGCGGCTAACAGCCGCCTTGATTTTCCCCGAGTTAAAGTCTTTTGCGTGTGTGCCGATGTGTAGCCAGTCATAGAATGCTTCCCTCTTGCGCGCTTACGTTAAAGTTGCCCCCACCCTTTAGCCGTGAGCACCCGAACCGCGACGTTCTACTCAATGCAACTTGTCACGGCATGTCCGCCACTACGACATCAAGGGAATCCTTGGCCTCACCGTCAGGTTTAGCTGTTGAATGGAGATTTATTATACGTCGTACCCAGCATTTAACAACTTCGGGCGCTCGATTATTCCCGGTCGGCGTGTCTGTTGGATTCGATTACTCCCAATTCATGCGGCTGTTGTAATTGCCCGTTCCGCTGTCCTGGTACGGCTGGGGTGCGGATACGTGGGAGAATCGAAGGCATGGCTAAGAAGGAACCAGTACTGCGGGTTGTCGAGTTGAAGAAATCATTCGGCCCGGTAGTGATTGTCGAAGGGTTCTCGCTCCAAGTCTTCCCAGGCGAGGCCATCGCGCTGACTGGGCGCAACGGGGCGGGTAAATCGACTATTTTGCGTTGCATCATCGGCGCCGACCGTCCGGACTCCGGCGTTGTCGAGGTCAACGGCGTCAAGGTTCTGGAGACCGATCCGCGCATCCGCCGCGACGTGGCCACGGTGATAGACGACTTGGACTTCTTCCCAGACTTGAGCGTGGTGGAGCATCTGGACCTGCTGGCCAGGGCGCATGGCATCCCGGATTCCGACGAAGCTGTGGACGAGGTGTTGCGCGAGGTGCAGTTGGTCCCACAATCGGGCCAATTGCCGGGAACGCTGTCCTCGGGGCAGCGCCGTCGGCTCGCGCTGGCGACCGCGTTCGTTAGGCCAAGGAAATTGCTGGTGCTCGACGAGCCGGAACAGCGACTTGACGTCGAGGGCGTGGCCTGGTTGGCGGCCAGGTTGCAGGCCGAGCGCAAACGCGGCCTGGCTATCGTGATGGCCAGCCATGAGCCAGAGTTGGTGGACAAGGTGGCCACCAAAGTTATCCGGCTGGCGGGGGCGACTTACGAGAGTGAAGATGAGCAAGAAAACGCGTAAGAAAGCGCTGGCCGCAGGCGAGCCCGTGGCGGACGCCGCAGTGGTCCAGCCGGTCCAACCGGCCCAGTTGGAGTATGAATTCTTCTTCCTGCCCACCTCCGAGCCGGAACCCGTTGATGAGCGCGACCTCCACGATCTGATGAAATGGTGGCGGCATGGCCGGGCCACCAAGACGATCTGGCAGGCGATCTCCGACGGCTATGTGTTCTTGTTCACCGCAGTGGTCATCAGCGCGATGCTGGTCAGTGTGGTTGTCGATGCCCAGACCGGGCAGGCGGGTTGCGACACGCTGACCTGCGCCACTGCCAAGACATTGTTGCCGGCGGCTACCTGCCTGGCCTGCTATGCGCTGACTTTGAGCGTGGCCAGAATGTTCGGGCCGATCCTCGCCTCGGCGGCG
>JAISCH010000304.1 GCA_031265725.1 Propionibacteriaceae bacterium | reverse complement strand
GCTGGCAGCGGCCGATCAGGTGGATCGGGCTATCCGTGGCGAAAGCATCGGGACCTTCTTCCATCCGAACGGGAAACGCCGCAGCCGCAAATTGCTCTGGCTGGCGTACGCCTCGCAGGCCCAGGGCGAGCTAGTCCTGGACGCGGGCGCGGTGCAGGCCGTCGTCCAGCGCAACGCCTCGCTGCTGCCAGCCGGAATCCTGGCGGTGCGCGGCGATTTCCAGGTCGGTGACCCGGTACGACTGGTCGCTGAGAATGGCAAGACGCTAGCTCGCGGCCTGGTCGGCTACGACTCAGCCGAACTGCCGCTACTGATCGGGAAGAAGACCGCCGACCTGGTGCAGACTCTCGGACCGGAATTCAACCGCGAGGTCGTCCACCGCGACGACCTGATCCTGAAGAAGAAACGGAGCCAGTAATGAATTTCATCGACCAGGCCCAGGCGGCGAAGGCTGCGTCAGTCGAGCTTGCCCTGCTCAATCGCGCCCAGAAGGACGCCGCGTTGGCGGCGATGGGGGAGGCATTGCACGAGGCGGAGGCGGACATCCTGGCCGCCAATGAATTGGACCTGCGGGCGGCCCGGAGCAATGGCATCACCGAGGCGCTGATCGACCGGCTCGCCCTCAGCCCCCAGCGCGTCGACCAGATCATCCGGGCCTTGCTGCGGTTGGGCGACCTCCCGGACCAGGGCGGCGACGTGGCACGCGGTTGGACGATGGCCAACGGGGTCCGGGTCCGGCAGGTGCGAGTTCCGCTAGGCGTCATCGGGATCATCTACGAGTCCCGGCCGAATGTCACCGTCGACGCGGCTGGCATCTGTGTGAAGGCGGGCAACGCGGCGCTGCTGCGCGGATCGTCCACGGCGGTCAACTCGAACCGGGCCATTGTGGCCGCGCTGCGGCAGGGCTTGGCCAATGCTGGGCTGCCGGTCGCCGCAGTGCAATTGGTCGAGGGGGACCGCGCGGTGACGGCGGAGCTGATGCACGCGCGCGGGCTGGTCGACGTGTTGATCCCGCGTGGGGGAGCCGGGCTGATCAAGGCGGTGGTCGAGGAGTCCTCAGTGCCGGTGATAGCGACCGGTGCAGGCAATTGCCACCTCTACGTGGACCAATCCGCCGACCTGGAAATGGCTTTGGCGATCCTGGTCAACGCCAAGACGCAGCGCCCAGGGGTGTGCAATGCGGTCGAGACGCTGTTGGTGCATGAACGCGTCGGGGCCGCCCTGCTGCCGAGAGTGGCTGAGACGATGGCGCTGGCCGGAGTCGTGCTGCATGTCACACCCGCCGCCAATGAATTCTGCGCCGGGGCGGCGAATGTCGTTCCGGCCGCACCGGATGAATTCGCCGCCGAATACCTGTCCCTCGACCTGGCCGTGGACGTGGTGGAGAATATCGACGCCGCCATCGCCCACATCGGCCGATACTCCAGCGGCCATTCCGAGACGATCATCGCCCAGGACCGCAGCGCCACCGACCACTTCACCGCCGCTGTGGACGCTGCGGCAGTGCTGGTGAACGCCTCTTCCCGGTTTGTGGACGGGGGCGAATTCGGCTTTGGCGCGGAGATCGGCATCTCCACCCAGAAGCTGCATGCGCGCGGCCCGATGGGCCTGTTGGAGATGACTTCGACAAAATACATAGTCGAGGGCGATGGTCAAACGCGCTGCTGAATGGCGGTCGGGCTGGTGTTTCTGGCAGACTCGACTCATCACTGTTTCCAACTTTGGAGTACGTATGTCTGCTGCCACCGCTCCCACGGAGGTAGTTGAAGCAGATGTTGTGGTTGTCGGCGCGGGTCCGGCCGGTGCCACGGCAGCGGCATATCTGGCGGAACGCGGCTTGCAGGTCGCGCTGTTGGAGAAGACCAGTTTCCCCCGGGAGAAGGTGTGCGGCGACGGGTTGACCCCGCGCGCGGTCAAGCAATTGCTCCGGCTCGGTGTAGATACGACTGGCTGGATCCGCA
Organism: Propionibacteriaceae bacterium; assembly: GCA_031265725.1. Lineage (GTDB taxonomy): Bacteria > Actinomycetota > Actinomycetes > Propionibacteriales > Propionibacteriaceae > Propionicimonas. The sequence goes on along the minus strand of JAISCH010000304.1, from coordinate 4,837 downwards.
ACAAGGGGCTTAGGGTGTACGGCGGCCGGGTGAGGCCTTTTGAACTGCCCTGGCCCGAGCTCAAGGAATTCCCGCCCTACGGCCTGGTGCGTTCCCGCAAAGACTTGGACCAGGCGCTCGCCGGGCGTGCGGTAAAGGCTGGGGCGAAGTTCTATCAGCAGACCACCGTGACCACGCCGGTCATCGACGAGGCGAGGGGCCGGATCGTCGGGGTGGACACCGCTGACGGGCCGAGGTTCACCGCGCCGGTGGTGGTGGCCGCAGACGGCAATTCGGCCCGGCTGGCGACAGCTTTGGGCATCCACAAGCGCAACGACCGGCCGATGGGGGTGGCCGCCCGCGCCTACTTCAAATCGCCGCGCAGCGATGACGACTACCTGGGGTCGTGGTTGGAGCTGTGGGACGGCGAGCCGGGGAAGTCGAAGCTGCTGCCCGGCTACGGCTGGGCTTTCGGCATGGGCGACGGCACTTGCAACGTCGGTTTGGGAATGCTCAACTCCAGCAAGGCCTTCGGTAAGACGAATTACCGCGAATTGCTGCGGACCTGGCTGGCCAGCACCCCGCCGTCTTGGGGTTTCACCCCGGAGAACCAGGTCGGAGAAGTCGGATCGGCCGCCCTGCCGATGTGCTTCAACCGGCAACCCGCCTACTGCCGGGGCCTGCTGCTGGTCGGGGACGCGGGCGGAATGGTCAGCCCGTTCAACGGGGAGGGTATAGCCTACGCGATGGAGTCTGCAGAAATGGCAGCGGACGCCGTCGCGGATGCATACTTTAGGGGTGTGGGCACGGATGCCGCAGAGAGAGCGCTTGGCGGCTATCCGGCCCGGCTCAAGGCGGAGTGGGGAGGATACTTCCGGCTCGGTCAAATTTTCGTCGCACTTATCGGCAGGCCAGAGGTGATGCGTGTCTGTACCCGTTATGGATTGCCGCGTCCAGTGTTGATGAAATTCACAATGAAATTGCTTGCTCACCTGTATGACACGCGAGATGGTGATTGGATGGATAGGATCATCACCGCGTTGGCGAGAATTGCGCCTTCCGCGTGATGAATGACTTGAAGGGACCGGTGAACCGATGAGTCCGTATGTTCCCCTGCTGGGGGTCATGGCCTTGGCGGCGCTTTTTTTGGCTGTTGCGATCTTCTTGAGCGCCATCCTCGGGCCGCGCCGTCGCAACAAGACCAAGTACGAGTCTTACGAGTGCGGCATCGACCCGACTCCAGAGCCTCCAGGCGGCGGCAAGTTCCCGATCAAGTACTACCTGATCGCCATGCTCTACATCATCTTCGACATCGAGATCGTCTTCTTGTACCCCTGGGCGGTGTCGTTCAACCAGTTGGGCCTGTTCGCGCTGGTGGAGATGCTGCTGTTCATGGCGACAGTCTTCGTCGCCTATATCTACATCTGGCGACGTGGCGGCCTGGAGTGGGACTGAGGAGGACAAATGGCTGAGCACAATTTCCTGACCGACGGCATTGAGAACCACCTTCCCAACGGAATAATCCTGACCAGCTTGGAAGCAGTCTTCGGATGGATGCGGCAGGCCTCGTTCTGGCCGGCCACCTTCGGGCTGGCCTGCTGCGCCATTGAGATGATGGCTTACGGCACGCCGCGCTTCGATTCTGGACGCTGGGGCCAGGAAGTCTTCCGCGCCTCGCCCAGGCAGGCCGACCTGATGATCATCTCCGGCCGGGTGAGTCAGAAGATGGCTCCGGCGATGCGGCAGGTCTACGACCAGATGCCCAACCCGAAGTGGGTGATTGCGATGGGCGCGTGCGCCTCCTCCGGCGGCATGTTCAACAACTACGCGGTCATCCAGGGCGGGGACCATGTGATCCCGGTGGATATGTATATCCCGGGCTGCCCGCCCCGTCCGGACATGCTGATCGACGCCATGTTCAAGCTGAAGAAGGACGTCGTGATGAAGCGGCCGATGGCGAAGCACGAATTGGCCGAGTACGCCGAGGCTGAGGCCGCCGCGCTGCAGGCTCCGGCGACCCATGAGTTGAAGGGGTTGATGCGATGAGTGAGAATCTGCCCGTCGCGGCTGTGCCCGCGCCGCCGATCAGCACCAGACGGGGCATGTGGGGCGAAGGCAGCGGCGACACTTCCGGGTACGGCGGCATCGTCCGCACAGTCACCCCGCCGACCGGCTCCGAGCCGCCTTTCGGCCCCTGGTATGACGAGGTGATCGCCAGACTGGCCGAGCTGGTGGCCGAGCCTTTCCAGCAGGTCGTCTTCGACCGTGGGGAGTTGACCCTGCACATTCCCCGGGCCAAGCTCAGCGAGGTCGTCAAGGCCCTCCGCGACGACGCCAAGCTGCGTTTCGAGTGCTGCATGTCGGTCTCCGGGGTGCATTACCCGGCGATGACCGGCGCGGAATTCCACGTTGTCTATCATCTGCAGTCGATGACGCACAACCGCCGGCTGCGCCTGGAGGTGTCCTGTCCGGCCGACGACCCCCATCTGCCCAGTGTGGTGGCGACCTATCCGGCCGCTGACTGGCACGAGCGGGAGACCTGGGACATGTTCGGAGTCATTTTCGACCAGCACCCGCACTTGACCCGCATTTTGATGCCGGACGACTGGGTGGGCCATCCGCAGCGCAAGGATTATCCGCTCGGCGGGATTCCCATCGAATTCAAGGGCGCTGTCGTGCCGCCAGTAGATCAGCGGAGGAACTACCGATGACTCCCGAACGAATTGCCACTCCCGACGCCGAAGATGTCTACGCCGCTGACGGCGACTCCGACGCCACCGCCTACACCGCTGCCGGACCGGGCGACTTCGACGCCATCGCCAAAGCCCAAGCCGAGCGCGGTGACGAGACGCTGGTCATCAATATGGGGCCGCAGCACCCGTCCACTCACGGCGTGCTCCGGCTGATGGTGGAATGCGACGGAGAGACCGTCTTGTCGGCCCGCCCCGGCATCGGCTTCCTGCACAGCGGCATCGAGAAGAATATGGAGTACCGGAGCTGGAATCAGGGCTCCGCGTTCGTCACCCGGATGGACTACGTGGCCCCGATCTTCAACGAGGCCGCCTACTGCCTCGCGGTGGAGCGACTGCTTGGGATCGAGGACGAGATCCCACAGCGGGCCAAGGACATCCGGGTGCTCTTCATGGAGTTGTGCCGGATCGCCTCCCATCTGATCGCTGTCGGTACCGGTGGGATGGAGATCGGCGCGCTGACGATGATGACGATCGGATTCCGCGAGCGGGAGCGTATCCTCGACTTCTTCGAGGCGGTCACCGGCCTGCGGATGAACCATGCCTACCTGCGTCCTGGCGGGGTGTCCAACGACCTCCCGGAGAACGCCATCGCGGAGCTGCGCGACCTGATCAAATGGCTGGACAAGCACTTCCCCGAGTACGCGGCCTTCTGCAACGAGAATCCGATCTTCAAAGGCCGGATGTGTGACATCGGCTACCAAGACCTGAGCGCCTGCATGGCCCTCGGCGTGACCGGGCCGATCCTGCGCTGCACCGGCTATGGCTGGGACCTGCGCAAGCAGCAGCCGTACTGCGGCTATCAGGACTACGACTTCGACGTGATCACCTGGGACACCTGTGACGCCTACGGGCGGTTCCGGGTGCGGCTGGCAGAGATGTGGGAGTCGCTGAAGATCGTCAAACAGGCCTGTGACAAGCTGGAGGCCTCCGTCGGCCAGCCGGTGATGGTGGAGAACGCGAAGATCGGCTCCCCGTCCGAATTGGCGCTCGGCCCGGACGGCCAGGGCAATTCGCATGAACATGTGAAGAAGATCATGGGGCAGTCGATGGAAGATTTGATCCACCATTTCAAAGTGGTCACTGAGGGCTACCGAGTGCCGGTCGGGCAGGCGTATGTGCCGATTGAGAGCCCGAAGGGTGAGATCGGCTGCCATGTGGTCTCCGACGGCGGCGCGCGGCCGTTCCGGGTGCATATGCGCGACCCCGGCTTCAACCATCTGCAGTCGGTGCCGATCCAGTGCGAGGGCGGGATGCTCGCCGACATCGTGGTCTGCTTGGGGTCTATCGACCCGGTGATGGGAGGCGTCGACCGATGAGTGGACATGAGTTCAAGTCGTATTTCCCCGACTCGGGCGGGATTGACTTCTCCGACCGGCAGACCAATATCGACGATGCGGCCAGGGCCGAGTTGCGGGAATTGGCGGCCCGCTATCCGCAGCCGCGTTCGGCGCTGCTGCCGATGCTGCACCTGGTGCAGAGCTACGACGGGCGGATTTCCCCGGCCGGAGTGACGGCCTGCGCGGAGATCCTTGGCATCACCGCCGCACAAGTCTCCGGAGTGGCCACCTTCTACACCATGTACCACCGCCGTCCAGCGGGCAAGCACCACATCGGGGTCTGCACGACGGCGCTGTGCGCGGTGATGGGCGGCGACGCCCTGTTGGAATGCGTTGAGCGCAAGCTCGGCATCGGCCCGGACGAGACCACCGCTGACGGCACGTTCTCCTTGGAGAGGCTGGAGTGCAACGCCGCCTGCGACTTCGCGCCGGTGATGATGGTCAACTGGGAGTTCATGGACAATATGACCCCGGCCAAGGCGGAGCAGATTCTGGACGATCTGGCCGCTGGCAAGGAAGTGCGTTCGACCAGGGGTGCGGCGATCACCTCTTGGCGAGAAGCTGAACGAGTGTTGGCCGGTTTCCCGGACGGGCTCGCCGACGAGGGGCCGAGCGCTGGCGAGGCGTCGCTGCGCGGGCTCAAAGTCGCCGCTGAGAAAGGTTGGAAGGCACCGAGTGTCCCGCCCGCCAAGGCAGCGAAGAAGCAGGGGGAGAAGTGACCGATCTGTTGACGCCGATCCTCACGGCGAATTGGGGCACTGAGGATTC
>JAISCH010000255.1 GCA_031265725.1 Propionibacteriaceae bacterium | reverse complement strand
TTCTCGCTCGCCAACCGGATATCGCAGGCCAGCGCCAATTCGCAGCCGCCGCCCAGGGCGAAGCCGTTGACCGCCGCGATTGAGGGGATGGCCAGGGTCTCCAACCGACGGAACACGTCGTTTCCCAGTTTGGAGAAGGCTACCGCCTGCTCACGGTCCAAGTCCTTCATCTCGGCTATGTCCGCTCCCGCGACGAAAGCACGGCCGGTGCCGGTCAGCACCAGCACCCGTGCGTCCGACTCCTCCACCTGGGCCAGGGCGGCGTCGAGCTCGCGCAACACCGAGTGGTTGAGCGCGTTCAGCGCCTCCGGACGATTGATGGTGACCGTGGCCACCAAGGCGTCAATGGCGACTAGTACAAAATCTGACATGATTACCGCCCTATTGTCTTATCGAGGTTGCCGAACCGGCGTTCGTACTCATCTTGGAGCTGGCCACGCACCTCGGGATGGGCGATGGCGATGAGTCGCCGCGCTCGTTCCCGCAGTGTCTGGCCCGCCAATTCGGCGACACCGTATTCGGTGACCACATAGTTGACATCCTCGCGCAGCGTGGAGACCGCCGAACCCTCGTTGATGAACGGAATGATCTTCGAGATCCCGCCCTTGGCCATCGATCCGATGGCGAGGATAGAGCGTCCCCCCTTGGAGAAGGCCGAGCCGCGCACGAAATCCGCTTGGCCGCCGATGCCGCTGATCTGTTTCAGTCCGGCCGACGACGAGACGATCTGGCCCTGCAAGTCGACCTGCACGCAGGAGTTGATCGACACCACGTTGTCGTTCTGCGCGATGACCATCGGATGATTCACCCACTCCACGCCAGCCATGAAGACCGCCGGGTTGTTGTCGGCGTAGTCGTATAGCTTCCGGGTGCCCATCAAAAAGCTGACCACGCACTTTCCGGGGTGCAACTGCTTCCTGGCATTGGTCACCACTCCGGCTTCGATGAGTTCCACCACCCCGTCGGAGAACATCTCCGAGTGGATTCCGAGATCACGCTTGCCGGTGAGGAAACGGAGCACTGCGTCCGGGATCGCGCCGATGCCCAACTGCAGCGTGTCGCCGTCGTTGATCAGGCTCGCGCAGTGCTCACCGATCCGCATCTCGACCTCGCTGGGAACCGGAGCGCCCAATTCGATGATCGGGTCGTCGGTCTCCACGATGGCGTCAAGGTCGGTGACGTGGATCATCGAGTCGCCGAGAGTGCGCGGCATGTTCGGATTCACCTGGGCGATGACGATGCCCGCCACTTCAGCGGCAGTCTTCGTGTAGTCGACCGAGACCCCAAAGGAGCAATAGCCGTGCTGGTCGGGAGGTGAGACGTGGACCAGCGCCACATCGGGCCGCAAGCCAGTGCTCAGCAATTCAGGGAACTTGTAGAAGAAGACCGGGGTGAAGTCGGCCCGGCCGGAGTTGACGGCCGCCCGGGTGGGGCTGCCGACGAAGACGCTGTTATGGATGAAGTGCTCCTCCATCCCCGGCGCGCAATACGGCGAAGTGCCCATCGGCACCATGTGGACGATCTCGACATTGCGGTATTCCGCCGCGTTGGCCACCAGGGCGTCGACTAAGGCACTCGGCTCCCCGCAGGCGTGCCCGACGACCACCCGGTCGCCCGACTTGATCCGTTTGACCGCCTCGTCGCTGCTGGTCAAGCGGCTAAGGTAGTGGGATTGCCAGTCCATCTCGGGGTTCCTTCCGTGGATCGTTTCGGGCTGTTGGTCCGCCATGGCCCGCTGTCAGGAGGCCAGCCGGGGCGGCGGCTGGGAATAGCGGGGTCTGTGCAGCAACTGCTTGGCCATGTCGATCAACTCGTCGCTCACCCCGCCATTCAACACCACGTCTTTGATCTGCGGCAGCGCGTCCTGCAACTCCTCTTTGACGATCAACTGCATCGACATGTCGGCGGCCGGGCAGCCCGAGCACTCACCGAGGAGCCGGACGTGGACCACGTCGCCCTCAACACTTTCCAGCGACACGTCCCCGCCATGCTGGTGCAGGACTGGCCGGACCCGACCGGCCAGCACCTCTTCGACTTGGGCCAGAAAAACGTCGGTGCTCATGGCTGGGACTCAGCCCTGGATGTGGATGAGCTTCTTGACGAGTGCTTTCTTCGCCTCCAGGTCGGCCTGACGGCTGATCATGATGCGTTGTGCCTGCGGGGAGCCAGCCCCGTGCATCGACTCGGTCAGATAGGCGACCGATCCGGTGCCGTGGACCATGTTCTCGATGAAGCGCATCACCTTGAGCCGGTCCTCGGTCGGCACTGTCGCAACGCCACGGAAGTACTTGTCCACCCACGGGCCGATCTTCGGGTCGCGCAGGTCCTTCTCGGAGGGAGCTGTCACCAGCAGGCCACCGGCTATGTCGGCAGCGAGACGGCAGATCTCGTAGGGGAAGCGGGTGACGTTCTGCTTGCAGATATTGGCCAGCAGCAGATCGACCAGGTAGTTGCCGGAGGCGGTCTCTTTGCCCTCGTAAGAGCAGGCCAGGCCACAGGCCCACAGGGTCTCGTTGAGATGCACCATCTCGATCAGCTTGTCCTTGACGTGGCTGGCCCGCTGGGCGCCGTTGTACTCTGCGGCGAGTGCGGTCGCGCCGATCACACAGTCGGCCACGCCCGTCTTGCAGCCGCCGTAGCTCTGCCGGTGGTAGCCCGCGAAGCGTTCGACCAGCATGCCGGAGAAGTCGTACTCGCCGTCCAGGTAGACGTGTTCGTTCGGAATGAACACGTTGTCGAAGACGATCAACGCCTCCTGGCCGCCGAAGTCGGGGTTGCCGACATCAAGGGTCCCGCCCTCCAACTTGCGGGTGTCGCAGGATTGCCGCCCCATGATCAGGAAGACGCCCTCGGTGTCCATCGGGCAGGAGAAGGCGACCGCCCAGTCCTTGTCGGCCTCGGTCATCGACTGCGTCGGCATGACGATCATCTCGTGCGAGTTCGCTGATCCGGTCTGGTGGGCCTTGGCTCCGGAGACGACGATGCCGTCCGGACGGCGCTCGACCACCCGGACGAATAGATCCGGGTCGGCCTGCTTGTGCGGCGGAAGGCCACGGTCGCCCTTGGGATCGGTCATGGCACCGTCGATGATCAGATCATTGGCCTGGCAGTACTTGAGGTATTCGATGAAACGCTGGTGGTATTCGGTGCCGTGGGCTTGGTCGCACTCATAGGTGGTCGAGTAGACCGAGTTGATGGCGTCAAGGCCGACGCAACGCTGGAAGCAGGAGGCAGTCTGCTGGCCGAGCACGCGCTGCATCCGTACCTTCTTGGCCAGATCGTCCGTGCCCTGGTGGATATGCAGGAAGCGGTTGACCCGTTCGCCGGTGAACGGTGAGATTGCCGTTGCCAAATCGGCGTACTGGGGGTCCTGCGCCAGGTCGTAGGTGGCCTTGATGGAGTTCAACGAGGGACGAATGATCGGGTCGTCCACCGGATCGGCCACCAGTTCTCCGAAAAGGTAGATCTTCAACTTGAGTTTGCGAAGGCTTGCGATGTATTCGTCACCTGTCATCAGTGCCATGGTGTGCTCCTTGTACGTGTCGTTTTCCCGCGTTCAGCCGGACGTTTCACCGGCTCGCCAACTCAATGCGACTGCTCTTCCGCTGTGCAACTTGTCGTCCATCGTCGTTGTTGGCAAAGCTGGTTGCCGTGGGGGCTTCCCTTGATAGTATTCCCAGCAGTAACCTGGAAGTGAATGTCAGCGGTAGCCATAAAACTATCATGGTCGTGTTTGCTCAGGACATAGTCAGAACATAGGTGTCGCAAATGGCCAAAACCCAGCAACGGCCGTCAACTGAACGGGCCGTACGCTCCCTGGCACGGGAGGACGCGGCGGCTTTTGCGTCTCCGTCGGTGAGCGATGTGCTGGCGGCCATCCATGACTCAGCCACCGATCTGGCCCAGAATCGTGATCCCGATATCGTGGCGCATTCGATTGTGCAGCGGACCAGGCATCTGCTGGCCGCTGACATGGCCTACATCTCGCTGAATGACCTCTCCGCTGGGGAGACGTTCATCCGTTGGACCAGTGGGGTGCGCACCGAGGCGTACCGCACTATCCGGATGCCGCTGGGCACTGGCGTGCTGGGCATGATCGCGGCGGGTCAGCCGGTGGCGTACACCAATCAATATCTGGCCGACCCGGTGATGATCCACGTCGCCGACATTGACGAGATAGTGGCTGCTGAAGGGGTTTTCACGGTCACCGGGGTGCCGATCCGGATTTCCGGCCGGGTCGTCGGCGCGTTGCTGGTGGCGAATCGCACCCCCATGGTGCTGACCAGCAAGGGCCAGTTCGCGCTGGAACAGATGGCCGCCCAGGCGGCGATAGTGCTGATCCAACAGCAGGCTGGCGAGGATGTCCGGCAGCTTCGGACGATGCTCGACGCCGACGTGCGCAACAGCACCGCGATGGCCGAGGACATGGCCAGGGCATTGAAGTTGGACGAGCGGCTGCTGGAGTTGCTGATCCGCGACGGGGACACGGTGGACATGGTCGTGGCCCTGCAGGAATTGTTGGGCCAGCCATTGAGCCTGTGGTCGCCGAGCGGACGGTTGTTGGCCGGGACTCCGCAGCCGGGCATCGCCAGAGGCGAGGTCTTCCAATGGCGCGTCAATGGGGCTGCGCAAGCGTCCTTGGGCGCTCGTGAGCCGGCGTTGCTGCGCCTGGACGATAGCGACCTCGCCGTGATGGGCATAGAAGTGGAGGGCCACCATTTCGGAACCCTGGCGATGGTCGGGGAGGCCAGTCCGGCCAAGCTCTCTGATCTGCGCCGGGGCGCGGCGCTGGTGACGGCCTCGATGGCAGTTCAGAACGCCATCGTTCAAGCCGACGAACGGGCCGGGTCGGCGTTGGTCGAGGACTTGATGAGTGTCCGGACGGGGCGCAGGCCAGACGCGCTGCCCAGGCGGCTCGCCCAGCACGGGCTGAGTGGGAACAGGTTCGTGGCGGCGCTGTGCGTGCCCGCTGAGAAGAGCATTTGGCCCCGGGTCCTGCGGACTATCGCGGAGACGAGGGGGAACAGCAAGGGTCTGGTCTCACCCCATCAAGACCATGTCTGCGCACTGATCGCCGCCGACGAGCCGAGAGCTCTCGGCGAACGCCTTGCCGCCGCGCTGAAGAGCTCGGGCTGCCCGGCGATTGTCGGCTTGAGTGTCGCTGAGGACACGGTCGCCGAGACGCTGGCCTTGTCCCACGACGAGGCACTGGCCACGGCGCGGGCAGCCGCAGTGCTCCGTCTGCGCGAGGGGGTCTTCGACGCGGCCAGCCTCGGCATCGCCGGAGTCCTGGTCGGCGGTGCCGATCCCGGCTTCGTTGAGCAGGTAGTCGATCGCTTCCTGGGCCAGATTCTCGCCTACGACGATGCCCACGGCACCCAACTTGCGGAGACGGCCCGGCAATTCTTCGAGAACTCCTGCCAATTGGGTCCGACCGCCGCCCAACTCCACGTCCATTTCAACACAGTCAAGCAACGCCTGGAACGCATAGACAAACTCCAGGACCCAGGCTGGCGCAACGGCCCGCACGCAGTGGACACCCACTTCGCGCTCCGGCTATGGCACGCCCGCTCCGTCCTAGCCACAAGGAATTGAGCGGCGAAGGACCAGCCGACGAAAGCCGGGAGACGGACGAGGCGAGGCTGCTTCAGCTAGCACTTCTCGAATACTGTGGCGATACCCATGCCGCCACCGATGCACAGCGTCGCCAGGCCGTATTTGGCTTCCGGGCGGCGTAGCATTTCGTAGAGCAGGGTTACGGTGATCCGCGCGCCGGAGGCTCCGATGGGGTGGCCGATCGCTATCGCGCCGCCGTTGACGTTCGTCTTGGCCATGTCCAGACCCAATTCCCGCACCACCGCGCAGGCCTGGGCGGCGAAAGCCTCGTTGGCCTCGGCCAGGTCGAGGTCGGCAACCTGGATACCGGCAACTTCGAGGGCGTCCTGCGAGGCTTTGATCGGGCCGATGCCCATGACCGCTGGATCGACTCCGGCTTGGCCCCATCCGATCAGCTTGAACAGCGGCTTCAGCCCATACTTGGCGACGGCTTCCCCCGATGCCAGC
>JAISCH010000025.1 GCA_031265725.1 Propionibacteriaceae bacterium | reverse complement strand
GCTCAGGTGCAGCGAGATGGGCACATCGTCCACGCTGCGCAGCCGTTTGACGAAATGCAACGGCTCCCCCAAAGGCACGCCGAGTATTTTCGCCAACCTTGAGTCAGCGGGAACGTCCTTGAATTCGAGCAATTCAGTGGTGGTGGAATATCCCATCGCCTCAAGTTGCTCCCGGATGCCCTGATAGGCCAAGGAACGGGCCTCGATCTTCGGCTCCACGACAAAAGTGCCCTTGCCTTGGACGCGATGCAGCAGGCCTTCGTTCACCAGTTGGGTGACGACGGCTCGGGCGGTCATCCGGCTGATGCTGAAACGGCGCGACAACTCCAACTCGGATGGGATCATCCCATTCAAGCCGTAAGCGCCGCCCACAATCTCCGCTCGCAGCAATTCCTCAAGCTGCACATAAAGCGGTTTGGGACTGTTCTTTTGCAGAACCGGATCAGTCACAAGCGAAGTCTATGCCTTGACCGTCGTACTAGCCATTTGCGGTCACCGGCCAGTGCGCGATCCGTGCCCAGCAGCAAATGGGACAAATTCAAAGCAAGTCGCGCCCTTCCCGGCCAATTACCACTCCACGCCACAACTGGGTCCGAGTTTGTCCCACTTTTCGCGGAGCTTAACTTGGGGAGAGAAAGACGAGGGAGAGAGATTGAGTTTGGTATAGAGAGGATTGAGTTCGGGATAGGAGAAGGGGAGGAAGGAGGGAACGACCGCATTACCATTGAATCACCAGGTTAGGCAGCGATGAGATTGGTTGACACGGCGGCCAGTCCTGCCTAGTCTCCTATACAAGTTCAATCAACTTCTTTGCGGTCATTCAGGCAAGATGGAGGGCAGCTTGGAGGCTTGAACTCCACAAAGGACAAGGGAGATCAATGAAAATCGCTTTTGGATGCGACCCGAATGCTGCCGAGCTGAAGCAACATCTGTTGGAATTCACCAAGTCGCTGGGCCATGAGGTGACCGACTACGGCAGCGACGACCCGATCTATGCGAATGTCGCTATCGCCGTCGCCACCGATGTGGCCGCTGGCAAACACGACCGGGGGGTGCTGGTTTGCGGAACGGGAATCGGAGTGAGCATCGCGGCCAATAAAGTGCCGGGCGCATATGCGGCGAATATCCACGACGTCTACCAGGCGGAGCGAGCACAGCTTTCCAACAACGCGAATATCGTCACTTTCGGACAGCAGGTTATCGGCGCGGTGTTGGCCCAAGAATTGTTGCGCAAGTACCTTTCGGTGAGCTACGACCCGAATTCCCGCTCTGGCCCCAAAGTCGATCGCGTCTGTGAATACGAGGCTACGGGCGAATGACCGAGGCTGGCGACTGCCGTCTGCGCGCGGCCTCAGCCCGGGCGAATGTGTTACGCATGCTGCGCTCCTCCGGTGCCGGGCACCTGGGCGGGGCGCTGTCGTGCATCGATATCGTCTCCGCGCTCTACTTCCACACCATGCGGCACGACCCGGCTGATCCGCGCATGGCCGACCGGGACCGCTTCGTGCTCTCCGCCGGCCACAAATGCCTGGCCCAGTACGCGGTACTGGCCGAGGCGGGCTATTTCCCGCTGGAAGTGCTGGACAGCTATGGCAAACTCGGCACCAAGATTCCCGGCCACCCGGATATGCACAAGCTGCCCGGAATCGAGGCCAATACCGGGGCGCTCGGCCACGGACTGTCGATCTGCGTCGGCATAGCCCTCGGGCTGCGGCTCAGCGGCAGCCAGGGCCGGGTATTCACCATTCTCGGTGACGGAGAATTGCCCGAAGGCTCCAACTGGGAGGCTTTCGCCGCAGCAGCCTTCCACCAGACCGACAATTTGACCGCTTTCATCGATGTTAACGGCCTGCAAATCTCTGGCACCACCCAGGATGTGATGAATATGGAGCCGATAGCCGAGAAACTGCGCTCTTTCGGCTGGGAGACCCGCACCATCGACGGCAACGACCTGGAGCAGGTCTTGGCAGTGCTCGACGCCGTTCCCTTCCAGACCGGCAAGCCCAGTGCGGTCATCGCGCACACCGTAAAATCCAAAGGGATCAGCTTCGCTGAAGGCGATGTCAACTACCACTATTGGAAACCCAAACCGGATGAATTGGACCTCGCGGAAGCCGAGATTCAAGCCACCATCGCAGCACTCAGCAAGGCCCAAGCATGAGCGAACAGATATTCCGCGACCCGCGCAAGACCTTCGGCGCAGCCGTGAGCGCCATCGCCAGCGAAGACCCCCGCATCGTGATCCTTTCCGCCGATTCGGGGAAGAGCTCCGGATTCACCCAGTTCGCCGCAGAATTCCCCGAGCGCTATTTCGAGCTGGGGATCATGGAACAGGGCGTCGTCGGGGTGGCGTCCGGGCTGGCCACCACTGGCAAGATTCCGGTCTTCTGCGCTATCGCCCCGTTCACCACCGCCCGTCCTTTTGAAATGGTGCGCAACGATGTCGGCTACATGCGGCAGAACGTCAAAATAGTCGGACGCAACGCTGGCATCTCTTATTCCGACCTGGGCGCGACGCATCACTCACTGGAGGACTTCGCCATCATGCGGATGATTCCGGGCATGACGATCATCGCCCCGCAAGACCCGTCCGAGATAGAGACGGCGGCGGCCGCGATGCTCGCCCATGACGGCCCGGTCTATCTACGCATCGGCAACGATCCGATCCCCGAATTGTTCGAGCCGACTCCTTTCACCATCGGCAAGGCGCGGACAGCCCGCGAAGGCAGCGATCTCACCATCGTCGCCACCGGGAACCTGACCAGGGCCGCACTCGAGGCAGCCGAATTGCTCTCTGCCCAAGGGGTATCAGCGGAAGTGATCGGGATGCCGACAGTCTGGCCGATCGACGCCGCGACCTTGCGGGCTTCTGCGGCGAAGACTGGCCGGGTGTTCACCGTCGAGGAGCACTATGTGGTCGGCGGCTTGGGGACCATCGTGCAAGAAGTGCTGTCCGGGCAGCCGATCCCGGTCACCAAACTGGGTATCCCGCACGAGTACGCGACCTCTGGGCCGTATATGGAAATCTTGGCCCATTACGGACTCGACGCCAACGGGATTGCGAAAGCTGTCCAGCAATAACTCGGCCAAATGAGCGGATACCGCCAACGGTGGCTGGGCACTGAGCGGCAGCAGCAGGGACACCTGCCGGGCAGCGCTTGCTCACGAGCCTTGGAGCCAGCGCTGGGCGCAATCTGATATTCCAACCTGCGCCAGTCCTTCCAGCGTAGGATTGGGGAACGAAAGTATGGGAGGCATTCATGGAAACAATTCTTGATCCTTTCGCAGCGCCGGTGGTGCGTTGGGGTGTGATCGGAGCAGGCGGAATAGCCAATACCGTCATCGACTGCATTCGGAAGGCGACTAAACAGGACTTGGTGGCGGTCGCCGCCCGTTCCAAGGAGCGCGCGCAAACTTTCGCTGAGAAATTCGCAATCCCGAAGGCATACGGCAGTTACCCGGAACTGGTTTCAGACCCAGCAGTGGACGTGGTCTACATCGCCACTGTGCACAACACCCACTTCCCAGCGGCAAAACTGGCGCTGGAAGCCGGTAAAAGCGTGCTGATGGAGAAGGCTTTCACCCTGAACCAGCACGAGGCCCGACAGTTGGCGGATTTGGCCAAAGCCAAGGGGTTGTTCCTCATGGAGGCGATGTGGACCCGTTTCCTGCCGCATATGGTCGAGTTGCGCAACCGGGTGAACGCGGGAGAACTGGGCGAGTTGCGTTATGCCCACGTCGATTTCGGCTACCGCGACGAATACGATCCCAGCACCCGTTTCTACGATCCAGCGGTCGGCGGCGGCGCGCTGCTGGACCGGGGCATCTACTCGGTGTCTTGGGCGGTCAACCTGCTCGGCATCCCGGACGCGATCAGCGCTCGGGCGACGCTGGCTCCCAGCGGAGTGGACGCCCAAGTGTCAGCCATCTTGGACTACACCGCAAACGAGGCTCAAGCATTGGTGGAATCCGCGATCAATGTGACCACTCCACAGGATGCCTGGATTTCTGGGACGAAGGGCAGCGTCCGGCTGCCCGCCCCCTTCTGGGCACCGACCCGGCTGGAAATCCAGTTGGCGGGAAGCGATCCGGAGGTCTGGTCCCATCCGACGCTGGCGCGGGGCTACGAATACGAGATCGCGGAAGTCGCCCGTTGCCTGAGCGATGGCCGGACCGAGTCCAGCGTAATGCCGATTGACGAGACGGTGGCCATCATGGGCGTGCTGGACGAGATTCGTGCCCAGTGCGGGGTCAAATTCCCTGGGGAGTAGCCGACGACCCGCTCAGGAGAGCTTTGCTTTTCGCGGCTTCGCGGTGGATGCGCGCACCACGAGTTGAGTGGCCATCTCGTAACGAGTCGGCTGCACCTGATCGCTGGCCAGGTTGGCAATAGTGCGCACCGCCGCCGCGCCCATGTCTTTCAACGGTTGCCGGACAGTGGTGAGCTGCGGCGTGACCCACTGGCAGAGGCTTACATCGTCGAAACCCACCACGGACAGGTCTCGCGGTATCTTCAAACCTCGCTCGCGGGCCGCCTTGTAGACGCCATAAGCCTGCTCGTCGGAGCAGGAGAAGATCGCGGTGGGCGGATCGGGCAGGTCGAGCAGGACCGCGCCCAACTGCTGTCCGCCCGACTCCAGCGAGTCCCCGTGCCGGATCAGGGCTGGATCGAGGGGCAGCCCGGCCCGGCGCAGCGCCGCTGAGTATCCATCCAGCCGGTCCAGATGGCAGGCCTCCCACCCCGGCCCGGTGATGATGCCGATGCGGCTATGCCCCAGGCCGATCAAGTGCTCGGTGGCCGAACGTCCGCCAGCGAAATTTGTCGCCGCCACCGCAGCCACATCCGGCAGGGTGTCGCCGGAGGGATCGACCAGCACTATGGGCAGATGCTCGCGGCGCAGAATACTCATGGCATGGTCGGAGAGCTTCGAGACGACCACGATCACCCCGCTGGAACCGCGCCGGAGCACCCGATCCAGCCAATTCGCCTCGGCCTCGGCTGTCTCGATGCCAGCGTTGGTGACGACATCCAGGCCAAATTGCTGCGCCTGCTCGCAAGCACCTTGCAGCAGGGTCAGCGCCCATTGCGAGTCCATCCCAGCGATCAGCATGTCGATGATCCCGGTGCCGGGCACCCCGTTGCGCCCCCGGCGTTCATAGCCGGTGGACTCCAAAATCTGCTCGACTGCGCTCCGGGTGCTCTGCGAGACGCCACTGCGACGATTGAGCACCTTGGAGACGGTGGGCACCGAGACCCCGGCCAACTCAGCCACCTGAGCGATAGTCGCCGTTTTGCCACTCATCGCCGCTCACCTCTCCTCCGCTGCGCTGAGTATATGATATTAACAACTGTCCCAGAAACTTTCTGGGACATTGGATTGTGAAACCTTTGCCGACAAGGCGCTTCCCCGACTGACTCAGACATGCTGGTGCGCACCCCATCGACCGGTGTCGCTGTCTTGCGGAACGAGGTCTGCTGGCATGGTGAAGTGGTGCCGCCCCGGACCAACCGAGCAGACCTCGTCCGATCCGGGCAGGACGACCTCAGCGCTGGTCCCGATGGGCGCAGTTACATCCAAGCTGAATTCCCCATCGGCTATCCGCCAAGAGACTGCCGCCAAACCATAAGGGGTGCGATGGGATGTCTTCGCCCAGATGACTCCGCCACCGGGCTGCGGGACCACTCGGAAGCGGCGATAGCCAGGCTCGGCAATCGCCAATCCGGCCAGGTTGCGACACATCCAATCAGTGATGAAGGAGAACACCGGATGGTTGAAGGAGACCATGTCGCCCGGATTGAGCGACCCGTCCGCCCGCAGCGAGTCCCAACGCTCCCAGAACGTCGTCGCGCCCAGAGCCAGTGCGAAACGCCAGCTCGGAACGCCGCGATTGTTGAGCAGCCGGTAGGCCAAGTCCGCCCGGCCCCGCCCGGCCAGCACTTCCATCAGCGCATAAGTCCCTGGGTAGCCGGTCTCCAGTTGGCCACGGCGGCGCAGGAGCAGCAGCAACCGGTGCCAGGCGTTCTCCTCCTGCTGGCCGGAAAGCGCGCCCACCTGCAGCGCCAGCGCATAGGCTGTCATCGAGTCGGAGGCGACCAAACCGTTCGGGGTCACATATTGCGCGTTGAAATAGTCCACCAGCCGCCGCGCCAGCTCAGCCATCCGGGCTGCGGCTTCGGCGTCACCGAGGATTGTCGCCGCTTGGAGCGCCAGCTTCGCCGAGCGGATTGCGCCCAGGGCCATCACCACGTCGTACTCGGTACGGCCGTTCTCCGGATTGTCCGCCGGTGCGTTCGGGTCGAGCCAATCGCCGAATTGGAATCCCGGGGTCGGGAAACCGTTCAGCACCTCAGTGGCGACGCACTGCGCCCAAGCGGTCATCGAGGGGAGTTGGCGGGCCAGCACTTCGCGGTCGCCATAGCAGTTGTAGACAGTCATCGGGTCCATGCAGGCCGCGTCGGAGAACACCGCGACCGGGTAGTCGCCGGGGAAGGGGACCAGTTCTATCGCTGGGACGACCATCGTCGGGCTGCCGTTGGGACGTTGGTCGTCGGCCAAATCCCGCAGCCAGGAGGTCCGCAGCCCAGCGGTGTCGTACAGGTAGGCCGCCGCAGCCGAGTAGTGGGCCGCGTCACCTATCCAGCCCAACCGTTCGTCACGCAGCATGCAGTCAGTCGGCACATCCAGCATATTGTCCGCGATGCCCCAGACCGCGTTTAAGTGCAGCCGGTTGAGTTCGGGATCGGAGCACTCGAACCAGCCGGTGCGCGGCAGGTCGTTGCGCACCAGTTGGGCGGTGACCGACTCCGGCACCACTACCCCATCCGGATCGTCGATGGCGGCAAAGCGGAAAGAGCGGAAGGTGAAACTCGGCTCCCATTCCAATTCGCCGCTCGCGCCCAGAATCACCTGGTCGGTGTTGCTGGCGGTGCGCTGCGGACGCAATGCCAACTCGCCCTGGTCCAACACCTCAGCGAAGCGGACGCTCACCTTCGCCCCAGCGGCACCGCGCAACCGTAGCCGCAGATGGCCGGTGACCACTTGGCCGAAATCAGCCAGCCGCTGCCCGGATGGGCTGGTCAGCCATAGCTCGACCGGCCGCGATCCGACCACGCGAATAGCCGGAAATTGTGGACCGGTCAACTCGGCAGCGGGCAATTCGGCGATTTCGACCCGTTGCCAGCCCGCAGCGGCGAATCCCGGCGAGTCCCAGCCGACCGGCTGCAGCCGTTGATCGAATTTCTCCCCGTCGTAGAAAGAGGTCGCGGTGATGCCGCCCGTCCCCCAGCTCCACTGCGCGTCGGAACTGACTGTTTCCGTCCTGCCCTGCGCGTCGGTCAACTCCAATTGCGCCACCACGCCGGTGCGTTCGCCGTAGAGCTGCCGCAAACCGCCCCGCCACCAGCCCAGCCTCCCGGCGTACCACCCGTCAGCCAGGATGACGCCGATGGCATTAGCTCCGACTTGAAGCAACTCGGTCACGTCGTAGCACTGATAGCGCAACCGATGGGAGTAACTGGTCCAGCCAGGCTGCAGCCGGTCATCGCTGACTGGCAGCCCGTTGATCCAGCAGCGATAGACGCCCTGCGCGGTGATATAGAGCCGGGCTCTGCTGAACTGACCGGCATCGAATTCCCGGCGCAGGCAACTGGCTTGGTCGTCGCCGAGCCGTACCGGTTGGATCAGTTTCGCCACCCAATCCGAACGCTGGAACAGTCCAGCCTCCAACTGCAGCGGGTCGGACCATTCGCTAGAGCCCCGGTCAGCAGCGAACACTCTGACCCCGACCTGGACGATCTCGCGCGAGGCCAAGGCTGGGAAGGGCCAGGCCACCAGGACTTGTCCGGCCGATTCCACCGGCTCGTCAACTGTCCAGCCATCGCCACGGTCGATCCGCAGTTGGTAGCCCGCCTGCGTCCAGCCGGGAATGTCGCTCTCGATTTGCCAGGACAGCCGAGGGGACGGCACCGCCATCACTGCGCTATAGCTGTGCTCCGCCCGCAATGCCTTCACTGCCAGCATCGTCGGCTCATCACTTCAGCGCGCCAGCCGCGAGGCCGCGTTCAAAATTCTTCTGCATCAACACATAGGCCAGTATCTCCGGCAGCGCCGTCATCACTGCGGCAGCCAGAATCTTCGTCTGGTCGTTGGTGTACTCACCGACGAAGAATTGGGGCAGCAGCGTGACCACCTGATTCGCCCGATCCTGCAGGAAGACCAATGGCAGCAGATAGCTGTTCCAAGAGTTGATCAGGGTCAGCACCATCACCGCTGAGGCGATCGGCTTGGTCAACGGCAGGATGATGTGCCAGAAGATCT
>JAISCH010000197.1 GCA_031265725.1 Propionibacteriaceae bacterium | reverse complement strand
CTGAGTTGCCACCGGTGATTACGGCGACCTTGTTTTGCAGTCTAAGTCTAAGCATGGTTGACCTCCTTGGTCGGTTGAGCCGCCACTGTGATGGGTGCCAGCGGCTGATCTTGGCCCTTGACTTTGACCAGGGTCATCACCAGCGTGCCCAGCAGTGAGATGAAGATGAATGCGATATAGGCATTGGCGGTGGAGCCGGTGGCGGAACGAACCAGGGCCAACACCACAAAGGCCAAGGAACGGACCACGCCGCAAATGGCGTTGACCACACCGAAAGCGATGGGGAAATCATGGCGTCCGCACACCTGCGTCACCATCGAGGGAGGGAAGTTGCCGTTGCCGCCGATCCCCATGCCGATCATGAAGATGCCCAGATAGAGCATTTCCTGAGTCGGCGTGATCAGGGCGACGATGGCCAAAGCGAACCAGACGCCGAACAATTGGGTGGCGAGCTTCGTCCCCCAGCGCTGGTCGATCACACCCCACACCCACGAGCCGAAGACGCCGATCAGCGCCGCCGCCGTCATAGTGCTGATGGCCGACTCTTGGGTGAAACCGCGTTCGGCGGTCAGGTACGGGATCAACTGGGACATGACTCCCACCGTCCCCATTCCAGTCAACCCATAGACGAAGCCCAGCGCCAGAATCTTCGGGTTGCGCACAGCCTGGGTGTAGGTCAGCCCAGTTTTGTCCCCTTCCCGCGAAGGCTCCTCGATGGCGTCCTCCTCGGCGGGTTCATTGTCCGGATAGCAACCAGCCGCCTCTGGATTGTCCTTGACTAGGGCCTGGTTCAGCAGGCCCGTCACGGCCAGGATTCCGGCGAAGACGAACAGCGCGTGGGTGACATCACCGTCCGGATTGTCGGTGGCGACCCGGCTGAAGACAGTCAGCAGCGCGGGGATGCTTGCCGAAGCCAGGTTCATCCCCATCGTGGAGAACCCCAGGACGATGCCCTTCTTGCGCGGGAACCAGTTGGCGATCATGGCGTAGCCGCCGATCACCGAGAAGCAGTTGATGAAGGTGATCATCAGCGTCAAAGTGATCGCGTACATCCACAGATCGACCGAGACGCCAAAGGCGGCCACTGATCCGGCGGCCAGCAGGAAGGCCAGGCTGGTGGCGTTCTTGGCTCCCAACCGTTTCACCACCAGCGACCACAACGAGGTCAGCACCAGCGCGACGATCGAGGCTGGGGTGGCGATAGAGAGCAGTTGGTCCTGGTTCCAGCCCTTGATGGCCGCGAAGCCCGGCACGATGATGTTCAGGCCGTCCACAGTCAAGCCGGTCATGAAGAAGAGCAGGATGATCGAGTAGCCGATCATCACCGATCCCTTGCGGCCGAAGTTGTACCTCACCTTCGCGGCATGCAGCTTGCTCATGGCCGACTCACTTCTCAACTACGCCGACAGCCTCGGCCGCCAAGGTCTCCG
Organism: Propionibacteriaceae bacterium; assembly: GCA_031265725.1. GTDB lineage: Bacteria > Actinomycetota > Actinomycetes > Propionibacteriales > Propionibacteriaceae > Propionicimonas. The sequence continues at coordinate 2,831 of JAISCH010000197.1, read as the reverse complement.
CAGAAGGTTTGGTGTTCATCAGCGCGAACAATGCGACGCCCAACAGTCCCACCCCGATCAAGACGGTGTAGGGACCAGCGTAATCGGGCGCGGCCGGGTTGTCGCCGCCGAAGTTCTGCAGGCCGAAGGCCAGGATCGAGGTGGCGAGCGAACGGACGATGCCCTGCAGCGGCTGGACCACGGCGTTGGCACCGATGAACGCGCTGCGCGGGAACTTGTCGGCCACTATCGAAGTGCTCAGATTGGTGGCACCGCCGAAGGAGAAGCCCAACATGATCAGCGAGATCCACAGCGTGACTGGATTGAACGAGAAGTAGGCGTTGATCGAGATTGAGACGATCCACCAGCAGGAGTAGATGATGATGGTGGTCTTGGAGCCGAGTTTGTGGCCCAGCCAGCCCCAGATGAAGGCACCGGGAACGCCGATGAAGGCGGCGATGGACAGGTTCATCACGGCCTGCGCCTGATCGATGCCGATTGACATCTGCCGGGGGACCATCTGGCTCATAACAGCCACCAGCATGATGTAGACGCAGCCGGTGCCGATCGCCATCAGCCAGATATCCTTCATCTTCAGCAGTTGCCAGGCGGTGTAAGGAGGTTTGAAGTTTGCCGCTGCGGTCCGGGTGGCGGCGATCTGCTCGGAGGTCATCGGCTCATTGTCGGGCGTTTTGCCGTACTGCTCGGGCAGGTCTTTGACGAATAGCAGCACCACGCCGACCAGCGCCACCATGACCGCCGACATGCCCCAGAAGCCGAGGGCCGGATTCGTCGGCCCGGCCAGGCTGATGAACCAGGCCAGCAGCGGCACATAGATGCCGGTGGACATTGTCTGACCCATGGTGACGAAGCCCAGCGCAGTGTTCTTCTTGCGCGGGAACCACATGTTGACCAGCGCCAGCCCTCCGACGTATCCGTAGCCGGTGCCGAAGAAGTTGACGACGGCATAGGCGCAGAAGAAGCCGACCACGGTGTTGCCGACGATGCCGAGCAGTCCGAAAGCCACAGCGCAGACCAGCAGCGAGACCAGGATGTTGAGTTTCGACCCCCATCTCTCGGTAGTCTTGGCCAGCACATAGGCACCGAGCACCCCGCCGAAAGTGGCCGGTGTCGCCGCGTAGAGCAGAGCGTTGTTGTCGATCCCGTAGGCTGCGGACAGGGTGGGTGTGATGATGTTCAAGCCGTGCGACACGCTGCCAGCGGCAACGCAGATCAGCAGGCCCTCGATGGCGATGACGGACCAACCGCGACCGCCGAAACTGAGGGCGGAACTGCGCTTGGCGGGGGCGTCTGCGACGCTGGTGTTGCTCATTTGTCTGAAGCCTCCAACTTCGTTGTGGGGAGCCATAAGGCATTTTTCTCCGGCGTGCGAACCGCCGCCGAGGCCAACGTTTCCATCTAGGACACGCATAGGGAATGCCCGTTTTTGCATAAACCCCAACAATTGACACCCAAGAGGACGACCGCTTATGCGGAATTGGTGATTCCTTATGAGCTTTGCGGGGCCTAGTTTCAGAGTCTGTGAGGGGCGATGGCGCCCGACGACTTGAGAGGACTTCAAAATATGGCTGAAGCAGTCATCGTGGCCTATGGTCGCAGCGCGGTAACTCGCGGGATCAAAGGCTCATTGGCCGAGGTTAACCCGGTGGACTTCGCCGCCGAGACACTGGCCGCCGTAGTGGCGAAGGTGCCACAACTGGACCCAGCGGAGATTGACGACGTGGTGGTCGGGTGCGCCCTGCCGGAGGCGAAGCTGGGATTGAACCCGGCCCGGAACATCGTGCTGCGCGCTGGGCTGCCCGACGCGGTCGCTGGCCTGACCGTCAACCGTTTCTGCTCCTCCGGCTTGCAGTCCGTGGCGATCGCCACGGCCTTGATCGAGTCCGGGATGGCCGAGGTGCTGGTCGCGGGCGGCGTGGAGCACATGTCATCGCCGGTGATTTCCGAGGCCGAGGAATATCTAGACCCTTATCTTTTGGAGCACACAGGGGCATACGTCCCCATGGGCGTGACTGCGGAGAATGTGGCAGCCAAGTGGGGCATCTCCCGCGAGGCGATGGACCAGATGGCCGTCGATTCACACGCCCGTGCTGACGCTGCTCAAGCCGCAGGGCGTTTCGACGCCCAGCTCGTGCCGGTCACCGGCCTGGTGGATGGCCGCCAGGTCACCGTGACCAGGGATGAGTGCGTCCGGAAGGGCACGTCGTTGGAAAAACTGGCAACCCTGCCCTCGGTCTTCGCCGAGAATGGTTCGGTGACGGCGGGCAATTCCTCTCCCCGCTCCGACGGCGCCGCTTTCCTGGTGTTGACGACTGCCGAGAAGGCGAACAAGCTGGGGTTGCGCCCACTGGCCCACTTGACTGGCTTCGCCGTGGCTGGGGTCGCTCCCGAGTACATGGGGATCGGCCCTTCGGTCGCCGTGCCGAAACTGCTGGCACAGACCGGCATGGCTCTGGCCGACTTCGACACCATCGAACTCAACGAGGCATTCGCCGCCCAAGCGCTAGCCGTGCTGTCGGACCTCGGCCTGACCTATGCCGACATCAATCCCGATGGCGGCGCTTTAGCCTTGGGTCATCCCCTGGGGGCGACCGGCGCAATATTGGTGATCAAGGCCATCGAACGATTGCGCGACGCCGGTGGCGGCAACGCTCTGGTGACGATGTGCATCGGCGGCGGCATGGGTGCCGCAGGCGCGCTTCACGTCTGCTGAGCACTTGGAACAACCCAGTCATACCCAAATCGCTACCCACACACATACCAGTTGGGAAGAGTGGTTCCGCAATGGCAGTGCCGCAACAGCAGACTTCATGACCGACCGCGAACAGCCA
>JAISCH010000176.1 GCA_031265725.1 Propionibacteriaceae bacterium | reverse complement strand
CAGTAACCCAAGTCACCTATTCCGGCCAAATCCACGCCACCCCCGCGTTATCCCCACTAATCCCCGCCGGAGAGTCCTGGCGCGCCCAAATCAGCCACGCCCTCCGCACCTGGTTATAGAGCTATAACTGCCGGATCAATTCCCTGCGTATAGCGGCGAAAGATCGATCTCGAATTTCTTGACTAGGAGGTTCTTGTAGAAATTTATCGCGCTTAGCAAACCTAGGATCAGCGCCATCAAGGCACCGCATCCGAGAATGAGCAGCCCGGTGTATGCCGCGCTCAAATCTTTGATGAGGTCATTCGTGCCGGATGAGACCAGCTTGCCGACTGCTGCGCCGATGATGACGACTACAATCAGCACTGCGAACGAAGTCGTTTTGGTGACTTTACGCTGGTGCGCGCCGACCTGCGCACGCAGCACTTGATAGCTGATGAAGAAGGTGGCGACGTAGACAATCCACGGCAGCAGATAAAATGCCACCGAGAGTTCTGGAGCGTAGATGCTCGTTCCCATCATCACCAGTCCAAGCACTAGCACACTCACTTCTAGCAAAAATCCGAATTGGGTCAGATAGGTGTTCGCCACTCGATTTTGCTTGGTCTCGGTGCTCCAGATGGCGAAAGCCAGGCCGCCGAGGGCGAAGGCGGCCTGAATGAACGCCAACACCTCGTCTATCGGGGTTTGGTTTGCCAGCCCGACCAGGAAAGTGAGCAGGGCGGCGGCCAGTCCGATGATCGCCACGGAATAAAGATTGAAGGTGTTGAAAAGGTTGCTCTGCGCCATATTGTTAGCGAATACAAAACGCTCCGCCTGCTCTTTGTCGTCAATCTCAGGCATTGTTCTCCTTTGGCCGGAGTCTCGTCGGGATACATCCCGGATTGAACCTAGCACTCAGCAGAGACAGAATTATTACGTTTTCTCTCCTGGACTTCCAACTGGGTCGGATGCGACGGTAGCCAAGCTGATCGCTGCGCTGTTATTCCTTCAGTTATTCATTAAGTCTCCCTCGACGTGGATCGGCGGATGCGGTGGATCGACGGGGGCGGCCTGCCTGCGGTAGTGGCTTGGCGACCGTTACGCAACCGTGATCTAATCGGATTGACATCACTCAGCGACACCCCTAGCATTTAATTACTTTCTTCAGTCATGAACTAAGGGGTTCAATGATGCAGAGTTCAGGCAAGGCTGACATGACTCGCTCGGCGGTGCTGTCGTTTCTCGGTGGGCATGGTCCGACCTCACGGGCTGATCTGGCCCGAAACCTCGGGGTATCCCCGGCGCTGATGACGCAACTCACCAAGGATTTGCTGGATCAGGGGTTGATCACCGAGATGGAGTATTCCCCGTCACGCGGCGGACGTCCGGCCCGGCTGCTCGGCTTGGCGGTGGACGCCGGTGATGCCATCGGAGTGAAGGTGGGCATGGATCACATCACGGCGGTGGAGTGCCGCATCGATGGCACGATGCTGCGTTCGGCCACGGAGCCGTTCGACGCCTCCGCGCCGTCCGCAGTAGCTGATCTGATCGCCATCTTGCGGACTTTCCTGGACGGTTCAGTGTCCACCAGGCTGCTCGGCATCGGAGTGGCCACGCCGGGGAACGTGGACGAGCAGTCGGCGGGAACGGTGGATTCAACGCAGTTGGGTTGGTCGCGGATGCCGCTGGGAGCCAGTCTGAAAGCGGCTTTCGATCTGCCGGTGCTGGTCGACAACAATGTGAACGCGCTGGCCACCGCCGAGTCGCTGTACGGGCAGGCGAAGCACCACGACAACGCGCTGGTGGTCACCATCGGCACCGGCATCGGCGCTGGGCTGATCGCTGACGGCGCGGTCTACCGAGGCCATGCCGGGGTGGCGGGAGAGATCGGCCACATTCCGACGGTGGAGAACGGCCCGCTCTGCCAATGCGGTGCGCACGGCTGCCTGGAGGCGGTGATCGGCCAGCAAGCCCTGGTCAACATTGCCCGGCAGCGCGCGGTGCTGACCGCGAACGAGGGGATCGACGTGCTGCGCGACCGGGCCGACAGCGGCGACGCCAAAGCGGAGCAGATTTTCGCCGAGGCCGGGCATCTGTTCGGCCGGGCGCTGGCCGGGGTGGTGAACTTCTTCGATCCGGAGGTGGTGATCGTCTCGGGTGAGGGTGCGGAATCCTGGCGGCACTGGATGTACGGCTTCGAGCCAGCATTCCGTTCCGGCTTGGTGCCGGCGAAGCGCGGCGTGCCCATCGCGGTCGAGACTTGGCAGGACGACCGCTGGGCGCAGGGCGCGGCCTGCCTGGTGCTGGGCACTCCCTTCGACGAGCAGGGCCTCTCCGGTGTCCAGGGCGAGTGGGTACGCCAGCGGCTCGCGGACACCGCCAAGGCCCAGCTTTAACGACCGGCAAAGCAGCGCTGACCCATGTCCACCATCACCGAAACTGCCATTAGCGGCAGTCGCCCCCGGCGCACCAGCAACAACGGCCGTACCACTCGTACCAGCCGCACCACCACAAAAGTGAAGTACGCGCTGACCGTGTTGCTCTTCCTGCTGCCGAGCGCGCTCCCGATGCTGTGTTTCACCTTCTATCCGATGTTCGGCGCGCTCTGGACCTCGCTGCACAAATGGAATCTGCTCTCGGCGGCGCAGTGGGTCGGCTTGGGCAACTATGCCGCCCTGCTCCACGACCCGGCGACCCTGCATGTCTTCGGAAACACCGTCTATTACATCGTCGGCTACCTGCCGCTGGTCTACGTCGGCGGGCTGGGCCTGGCGCTAGCGCTGAATGCAGCGATCCCGCTCCGGAATTTCCTCCGCGGCATGTACTTCCTGCCGGTGGTGACCAGTTGGATCATGGTCGCCCTGGTCTGGCGCTGGCTGCTGAATCCATCAACCGGAATAGTGAACGCCGCCCTCGGCGCATTCGGCATCGACGGACCCGGTTGGTGGACCGATCCGACTTGGGCGATGCCGTCCATCATCCTCGCCTCGGCTTGGAAAGACCTCGGCTTCGTGATGATCATCCTGCTGGCCGGGCTGCAAGCCATCCCGCAGGACCTGTACGAGGCCGCGCGCGTTGATGGCGCAGGCTGGTGGGCCCGGCTGCGCCACATCACCCTGCCGAGGCTCTCGCCGTCGACCTGCTTCGTGATCTTCATCGCGCTGTGCACGGGCGTGCAGGTCGTCGTCCGGGTGGC
>JAISCH010000151.1 GCA_031265725.1 Propionibacteriaceae bacterium | reverse complement strand
ATGGGGGATCAATCCCGCGGGCGCCTCGGCACCCGGACTCAGGATCATAGCAGCCGAGTGCCAGCGCGTCGCACGCCCCGGTGAAGGCTACTTCGCCATAGGCGCGTCGCACGCCAACGCGAACGGTCTCCCCGGGCGCTGCCCTGGGGAGACCGTTGGAGCCTTCAACGCCGCTAAATTGGCGGACGCTTACTGAGGATCAGTTCCCGCAGAGTGTACCGCAAAGCAGTACCGTGTCTCCATGCAACCTGTCGCCTTCCGCGTCGGCGTAGATGTTGGACTCCGCTCGGTGGGCCTTGCGGCCATTCGGGTTGACGAAGACGGCGCTCCTAGCGAGGTCCTGTGCCTTGAGACGATTGTCCACGATGCCGGAATTGATCCCAACTCAAACAAGACGGCGGGTACCCGGCGGGCTGTGTCCGGTGTGGCTCGGCGAATGAGGCGCTTGATCCGCCGGCGGCACCAACGTCTCGCCAAGTTTGACCAAACCCTGACAGAACTCGGGCTTCCGATCATCGACTTGGCCACCAATCCGGATCCGTACCATCCGTGGAAAGTACGCAATTCCCTGGTTGAGCGGCAGGTCAGCGATCTGGAACTACGCGACGCCATGCTTTCCGTCGCGCTCAGGCACATGGTGCGGCATCGTGGGTGGCGGTCGCCATACGCCTCTGTCGCCTCGCTTCACGCGGCCAAGGAGCCATCGCCCGAATTCCGCAAGTTCATCGCCTCGGTCAGCGCCAAGACTGGGCAGCCTGTCGACCCTGAATTGACGGTTGCCCAGATCGTCTTTCGGGCGCTCGACACGAAGCTGCGACCCAAGATTCGAGGCGCTGGGGGAATTCTGGAAGACAAAGTCCACCAATCGGACAACGTCCGGGAGCTTGCTCGTATCTGGCAGACACAGGCGCTTCCGGCCGAGTGGTTCCAGAAGGTTGTCAACTCGATGTTCTATGCCAGGTCACCCAAGGGATCAGCGGCGGCTCGGGTGGGCCACGATCCTCTCGACCGCAGGTATCGGCGGGCGGAGAAGGCGAGTCTGGCGTTCCAGCGGTTCCGAGTCACCTCGATTGTCGCGAATCTGAGGATCAAAGAGTCTGGCGAAGAACGTCCGCTCACCGCGGCCGAGAGGCGCGAGGCCGTGAGCTTCTTGTGGGGTGCGGATTCGGCCACTGTCACCTGGGATGACGTGGCGACCCGCCTCGGCGTCTCGCGCCGAGGCCTTGTCGGCACCGCTCAGGCAACGGCGGACGGAGAACGTGCCGGAGCACGCCCACCAATCAACGTTACTGGCGAGCGAATTCGAGATTCCAAGATCGCCGAACTCAAAGCACGGTGGAACGTCGAAGACACAGCCGGCCAAGAGGCGATCATCGCCGCTCTTTCGAACGGTGCCAGTCTTGACGATGTCGATCCCGAGGCTTTCAACCGCGCCTCTGAGTTCATTGCCTCGCTCCCGGAAGAGACCCTCGGCAAGGTTGACGATTTGCGACTCCCCGAAGGCCGGGCAGCCTATTCGGCCTCCACTCTCCGACGGCTGACCAGACGAATGGAAGCGTCTGAGGACGACCTTCATCAGGCGAGAAAGGCGGAGTTCGGTGTCGATGACTCATGGCATCCACCTGCTGTTCCCATTGGTGAGCCTGTTGGCAACCCCGCGGTTGACCGTGTTCTGAAGATTTTCGCCCGTTGGCTGGCGGCCGTGGAAACCAAGTGGGGTCCTCCCCTCTCTGTCAATATCGAGCACACCCGCGATGGCCTGATCAGCGAGGCTACCGCCCGCAAGATCGATAGAGAGAACAACCAGCGTGCCGCTAGGAACCAGGAATTGCAGCGCGACATGGCCCGTCACCTTCAGGAACTCCGGGCTGCGCAGAGCCTCAATGGTGCTTTCTTCGATGACGATGAGGTTCTCAGTCCCAGTGCTTCACGCGCGCGGATCGCCCGCTACCGCGCGTTCACAAGGCAGCAAGGTAGATGCCTCTACTGCGGCACACCGCTTGAGTTCATGGCGATGGAACTCGACCACATAGTTCCCCGTGCCGGCCAGGGTGCCACCAATGCCCAGGTCAACCTGGCAGCAGTCTGCGGACCATGTAACCGCTCCAAGGGAAAGGTGCCATTCACTGTTTGGGCTTCGAAGGGTGAGCGTCCCGGCGTGACGCTTGAAGGCGCCATTCAGCGAAGCCGCGAAATGTTTGGTCTGGGACGCAAGAGCCGCGATGAGGCCGCATTCATCTCCGCCGTCGTGGCACGTTTGAAGCGGACCGACAGCGACGAGGAGATCGACAATCGTTCCATCGAAGCGGTGGGCTGGATGGCGAACGAGCTTCGCGCCCGTGTTGACCAGCACTTCCGCGATCAAGATGCCGCCACCACGGTCAACGTATTTCGCGGCCAGATAACTTCCGATGCGCGCAAGGCTTCCGGGATCGAAGGCCGAATGATGCTAATCGGGGGTGCCCCGGGCAAGAACCGCCTCGACCGCCGCCATCATGCTTTGGACGCTGCGACCATTGCGATGCTCCGGCCCGGCGTCGCTCAAGCACTTGCTGTTCGTTCCAATCTCCGGCGCTCCCAGGAACTCGCTGGACGCAGACCGGACGAGGATTCGTGGAAGGAATTCCGCGGCACCAATCCGGAGCTCTTTGACCAGTGGAAGGTCCATATGGTCGCCCTTGCCGGCCTTGTCCAGGAGCAACTCGATGAAGACCGGGTCCCGGTGTTCGAGTTCCTCCGGCTCAAGTTGGGCAGTTCCAAGGGTCACGAAGACATCATCCGCAGCTTCCGCGGCCGGACCGAAGGCGGCCAGTGGGTCCCGACTCCCGTTGTGAGGGTAGGCGATCAGATCGCCGTAGATACCATCGACAGGTCTGCCACGCCAGCGCAGTGGATCGCACTCACCAGAGCGCCAGGTTACGACCCTGAGGTTGGACTCCCGGCGGATAGTACTAGGCGAATCCGCGTACAGCACAGCCATCTCGGTCCCGATGACGTGTTGGACTTCTTCCCCACCAGTTCGGGCTGCGTGGCGGTCCGGTTTGGTTATTCAGAACTTGGTGCGGCTTTCCATCACGCCCGCATCTATCGCTGTATCAAACTGCTGAAGTCGGGCAAACAGTCCCCCTTCTACGCGATGATGCGGGTGTACCAAGTCGACCTTCTTCGCCATCGCGCGGAGGATCTCTTCGCTGTCGATATCCCTCCGCAAGCGATCAGCCGACGCGCCGCAGAGCCTCGGCTACGTGAAGCGTTGGCCGCTGGCAGAGCCGAATACATGGGGTGGCTGGTAACCGGTGATGAACTGCTACTGGACATGTCGTCGCAGCACAATGGGGCAGTGGGCGAACTGCTGGAGGCCTTTCCGAACACCAATCGGTGGTCGGTTGATGGGTTCTTCAATCCCGCAAGGCTGCGCCTCCGGCCGAAGCTGCTCTCCGCCGAAGGCCTGCAGGACGATTCCCCTCCCGGAGTTCGTGGCCTCATCGAAGGCGGAGGCTGGCGTCCATCGATTTCAGTCGTATTCGGGGATTGT
>JAISCH010000116.1 GCA_031265725.1 Propionibacteriaceae bacterium | reverse complement strand
AAACGCCTACGGAGGTTCGAATCCTTCACCCGCCACAGGGAGAAACCCCTAGTCAGATAATAAATCGACTAGGGGTTTCGTCGCGTCTATGCCCTAATCTTGCTCTCAGGGCGTCTCAGCGACACCAATCTCGGGTGATACTGCCGCGCCTTGATGGGGTGCGCGCGATATTCGGAGGGCTTGACCTTGGCCTGAAGGACTGCTCTATTCTTTTGGCACGGCGGCAGGGCTCGGCTCGGCGCTGGGGAAGGGATTATGGCACGGAGAGAGACGGTGGCGGCGGGGCCGGGTAGCCGGGCCCTGATTGTCGATGTGATCCGCTCGTCCGGGCCGATCAGTCGCATCGAATTGGTGGAGGCGACGGGCCTTACCCAGCCATCTATCTCCAATATCGTGCGCAAATTGCTTGACGAGGGTGTGGTGCGCGAGACGGGCGACACGGTCTCGACGGGTGGTAAGCCGCGCACGCTGCTGGCCATCAACGCGCACGCGGTCTATGGCGTCGGCATGCATCTGGCGACGGATTGGATCACCTGTGTGGTCACTGACACGAACGGCGGCATCGTCGGGCGGCAGTTGGTCGCGGGCGTCGGCGACGACCCTCCGGTCAAGGTGATCGAGCGGCTGATCGAACTGTTCCGCAGTGTCACCGGGGGGCTCGGGCTCGCCCGCTCCAGCCTGGCCGGGCTGGCGGTCGTCGGGCCGGGACCGGTCGATGTGTTGCACGGCGTTCTTCCCGCGCCCAGGTCATCTGAACGGCTTGAGCTCGGCGCGGCGTTGGCCGCAGAACTGGGCGTGCCGGTCTTGGTGGACAACGACGCGGCCGCCGCCGCAGTGGGGGAGTTCTGGGGACGGCAGATCTCGCGTGAGCGCACTTTCGGCTGCCTCTACATGGGACATGGCATCGGCGCGGGCACGGTGCTGGACGGCTCGCTGCATCGGGGCGCTTCCTCGAATGCCGGTGAGTTGGGCCACATAACGGTGGTGGCGGACGGCTTGCTCTGCCGCTGCGGCAACAGCGGCTGCCTGGAACTGTACGCCGCCCCGCCGGCGCTGGTGACGCAGGCGCGGGCAGTCCCCGGATTGGCCGAGCGGATAGGGATCAGCGAGTCCGAATCCGACGCGCACGCTTTCGACTTGTTGGCCCGATCCGCTGTGTACGGCGAACCGGGGGCCACCGAACTTGTGGACGCCTCGGCGGAGCGGCTGTCCGACGCGGCGGTCACCCTGGCGAATCTGTGGGACTTGGACACGCTGGTTGTGGCCGGACCCGGCTTCGCTGTGGCTGGCGCGAAGTACGTCAGCGAGATTCGCAGTCGGCTGATCGAACGGGCCCGGGCGCGCGATCGTCACGGCGTTTGGGTGGAGTTGTCCAGCAACCCACGGGACTCGGCGGCTATCGGCGGGGCGGCGCTGGTGCTCCAAGGCCTAGTGGCACCCGGACATGGCCCCGAGGTCTCCCCGACCGGCTGGAGGCTGATGGGCGTCCAATCCGCAGATGCGACCCGTTCGGGCACCCCGGTCGGCCTGGCGCTGGTGCGCGACGCCGAAGTTCTCGGCGCGGAACCGTGGTTCCACGAATTCATCGCCGGAATCGAACGGGTGCTGGTCCCGCTGGGCATCCCATTGCTGCTCCAGGTGGTGCCCACGGTTGAACGGGCCTGTGAGCGGCTGCGCGACTGGGCGGCGAACCAAACCGTGCGCGGGACCATCCTGATCGACCTCTCTCCCGGTGACGAGCGGGTGCCGCTGGTCCAGGAATTGGGCCTTCCCACAGTCGTGGTCGGTGATGCGGAGACGGCGGGCGGATTGACCGTGGTCTGGTCGCAGGACGACCAGGCGATGCGTTCGGTGGTGGCTGAGATAGTCGCCGCAGGGCACACCCACATCGGGCACGTCGCCGGTCCCGCCGAGATGGCGCACAGCATCATCAGGCGCACGGCTTTCCTCGCCGCCGCTGAAGAGTTGGGAGTGGCCGCGACTGTCTTCGACGGCGACTACTCGGCCGCTGCTGGCGCGCGGGCAATCGCCGCCTTGGCCGAATTGCCCGAGCCCCCGTCCGTCCTGCTCTTCGACAACGACTTGATGGCGCTGGGCGCTTTGGCCGAGGCCACCGAGATGGGCGTCCCAGTGCCGACGGCGCTCTCCCTGGTGGCCTGGGACGACTCGGCCCTGTGCCAGCTCGCCGAGCCGCCACTGAGCGCAGTCGGGCACGACGTGCAAGCGATGGGCGAACTGGTCGGCAAAGCCCTCGCCGGAGTCTTGGCGGGGGAGCCGACGAAGGGTTTTCAGGCCGAACAGGCCAGATTGGTGATGCGCGGCTCCACTGCCCGTACCAATACATAGATTACTAATATTAGTTATTGACAAAAGGTGTGGCTTACTGCATGATGCTGTCTACGGACTACTACCTTCCACGGGGCCAAGGGTGGCCCCAACAACAAAAAGGAGTCGTACATGGACAAGACCACCTCGCGTGCAGCCCGAGCCACTGTGGCGCTCACGCTAGCCTTGGCGTTGGGTGCCTGCAGCACGCCAGCCGAGCCGACCTCAAGCTCAAGTGGCGAACCCCCGGCAGCGCCCGGATCGTTGAATGTGGTTACTCGCTGGGCGGCAGGCAGCCCGGAGGCCGAGGCGCAAACCCGCATTCTCGACGCTTTCACGGCCAAAACAGGAATCACCCTCAACATGACCGATGGCCTGGAGACCATTGACGACCAGGTGGAGACGATGGTGGCCGCCGGGCAGGCTCCCGATCTCGTCATCGTCAACCTGTTCGACAAGACGCTGAGCTGGCTGGACGCCGGTGTGACCGTCCCGGCCGACCAATACCTCACCGACTGGGGCCTCGCGGACAAGATGAAGGCCGAAGCGGTGAACGAGTGGCGTGTCGGCGGCGCTGCCAGCGGGCAGTTGCAGGGCCTGCCGTACTCCGGCTTCTCTTGGCCAGTCTTCTGGAACACCGATCTGCTGAAGAAGGCTGGAGTGGACGCCATCCCCACCACAACCGAGGAGTTGAAGGCGACCGCCAAGAAGCTGCGCGACGCGAAGATCGGCCCGGTCGTGGTCGGCGGAAATGACTGGACCGGCCAGAAGCTCTTCTACCAGATCGCCGAGTCCTACACTGATCCAGAGGCGATGAAGACCGTCATGAGCAACGGTGGCTACTGTGACACCAAGTCCGTCATGGACGGCATCAACCTCTTCGTCGAGTTGCGCGACGCCGGAGTGTTCGTTGACAACGTTGCTGGCATGAACGCCGACGACATGTACGCCACCTACTACGCCGAGAAGGCTGCCGTGATGTCGGCTGGCTCGTGGGCGTACGCCGAGGCGGTCAAGGCTGGCACCGGAGTGGAGGAGCGCACCCAGCTCGGTGGATTCCCGGTCCCGACCGGCGGCACGTTCGCCAAGCCTAGTTCCTATCAGGGCTTCACCGGCGTCGGCTTCATGATCACCAAGCAGGGCGCCGAAGCCGACAAGATCGACTTGGTCAAGCAGTTGGTGCAGGCCTTCTACGAGGATGCCGCTGTGGGCGACTTCGTGAAGACCGCCTCGATCCTGCCCCCAGTGAGTGGTGACTTCGCCTCCTACGCCACCAACCCGTTGCTGGCCCAGTCCCTCGGACTGGACGCAGTGGTCAGCTACGCGGTGTTGCCGGACGTGTGGATCGGCGCAGCTTCTGACCCGATCATCCAGGTGCTGACCGGAGCCTATGGCAAGTCCAGCGCACAGGAGATCTGCACCGGGCTGGACAGCGCCACCAAGGGTTAAATCCGAGTTGATTCGCTAAGAGTGTGGGGCCGGCCAAGTGTTCCGGCCCCCACTCAACCTGCACCCTAAACCGATAGGAAAAATCGTGTCCCCTTCCGTCCACGTTGCAAGGAAACCGAAGCGGCGTCCGGGCAGCCACCTCTTCTCAAAGAAGATCCTGTGGTTCACCGTCCCGTCCCTCTTCTGGTTTGCCTTCTTCTCGGTCGGTCCGCTCGCGGCAATGTTCGTCATTGCGACGCTGAGTTGGAAGGGACTGATCTACACCCCCACTTTCATCGGCCTCGACAATGTGTCAAAGGTCTTCGACGATCCAGTCTTCTGGGCGGCGGTGCGCAACTCGTTGGTCCAGGTCGGGATCGCGGTCCCGGTGATGATCCCGCTGTCGTTCATGCTGGGTTATCACCTCTACACCCGCCCGCGCGGCCACCAAATCCTCTCGGTGCTCTATTTCTCGCCGGGGCTGATCTCGATCTCAGTCACCGGCATGATCTTCTACGGCGTGCTCTCGCCCAACGGCGGCGTGAACGGGCTGTTCGATCTCATCGGGCTGGATGCCCTGATCCGCCCCTGGCTAGCCGATCCAGGCACGGCGCTGGGCAGCCTGATCGCCATCGACCTCTGGCGCGGCGTGGGCTGGACGGCGGTGCTCTTCTCAGCCCGGCTGTCCAGTCTGCCCGGCGAGGTCGTCGAGGCGGCCCAGGTGGATGGGGCGGGTCGCTTCCGGATCATGTGGCAGATCGCCTTCCCGATGGTGAAGGACTACGTGGCCACCATCACCACGCTGCAATTCCTCTGGACAGCCTTCACCTCGGCGGCGCTGATCCTGCTGCTGACCAAGGGCGGCCCAGGCACGGAGACGACCACCCTGTCGTACCTGGTCTACGCCAAAGCGTTCTCCCAGCGCGACCTCGGCTACAGCCAGGTGGTCGGCGTGGTGCTGCTGGTCTTCGGTGTGCTGGGCATGACCGTCATCAATTTATTGTTCAAGGAGCGGGAGGCGAAACGATGAGACGCCGTGGCTTGCGTCGGTCGGGCAGTCCGGTCGCCACCATTCTCTCCTGGGGGTACGCACTGATCCTCGCCCTGCCGGTCTACTACCTGGTGATCAGCGCGTTGAAGACGAATATTGAGATCTTCATCTCGCCCTTCGCCCTGCCGACCCAATGGCTGTGGGGCAACT
>JAISCH010000067.1 GCA_031265725.1 Propionibacteriaceae bacterium | reverse complement strand
AACGGCAGGATGATGTGCCAGAAGATCTGCATGACGTTGGCCCCGTCGATCCGGCTAGCCTCGATCAACTGGGTGGGAATGCCGTCGTAGAAATTCCGGGTGAGCAGGATGGCGAACGGCAGTTGCAGCGCCGCCAACGGCAGTATCACCGCGAACAGTGAGTTGTAAAGATGCAGCTTGGTGGCCGTGACGAACAGCGGCGACAACAAGATGACTTCCGGCAGGGTCAACGCGGCCAGCATCATCCAGAAGTAGACCTCTTTGCCGAAAATGTGCAGCTTGGAGAAACCGAAGGCAGCGGTCATGCTCATCAGGTAGACCAGGATCATCACTCCAGCGGCCACCAACGCCGAATTCAGGAAGAAGGTCGGCACCACGCCGGTCTCCCAGACCACCACGAAATTGTGGAAGCCGCGACCGGCCAACGAGCCTTGCACCATCTGGATCAGCGGCAACAGGAAGGGGATGGTCAGCACCAACAGGACCAACTGCAGGATGACCTTGTTGCGGGTGCTTCTGATTTCAAACATCAGCCCTGCACCTCCTTCCGATTGGCCCGGCTCATCAGCACAGCGCCGAAGATCGCCAAGACCAGCAGAACGGTGGAGATAGCTGCCGAATATCCGATATGGGCCTGTCGGATGCCTTGGCGATAGATGTAGGTGCCGAGGAATTCAGTGGCATGATGGGGACCGCCAGTGGTGACCAGATAGGGGATGTCGAAAGTTTTCAACGCGCCGATGAAACCGAGCATCGCCAGTGACACCGTGGTCCCCCGGCAGCCCGGCCAGACGATGTAGGCCAGGGTGCGGAAGTTGCCCGCCCCGTCCAAGCGAGCGGCTTCCAACAGATCCGGCTCGATCTGGCTCATCGCCGCGTAGAAGAGGATGAAGGTCAAGCCGGTCCATTGCCAGATGGTGATCAGCATCAACGCTGGCAGCGCGGTATTGCCATCCGCCAGCCAGGGATGCGCCAACGAGCCCAGCCCGACACTGCGCAGTATCCAGTTGATCATGCCGTCATCGGCGAACATGATCCGGAAAACCGGGGCCATCGTCGCCGGAGCCAGCACGGTGGGAATGAAGATGATCACTTTGTGCAGAGTCGCCAGCTTGACCTTGGTGTGCAGGATGGCGGCCAGGGTGAAGCCGAGCAAGGTCTGCACGCTGAAGGTGACCACGTAGAACACTGCGGTGTGTCCCAGGGCGTCCCAGAAGATTTGATCCCCAAACAACTTGGAGAAGTTGCCCATTCCCACGGCTTTCGCCTTGGGCGACAGGCCGTCCCAATCCAGGGTGGAGATGTAGCCGGTGTAGCCGATCGAATAATAGATGAGGCCGACGACGAAAATGAAGGCCGGCAGAATCCAGGGCAGCCCGGCCACCTGCATGCCCTTGCCACGACGTTTGGAGCGATTCTGATCGGCGGGCGCTTCCGCCACTTTTATTGCTGCCATCAAGGTGCCTAAGTTGCCCCCAGGTGCGGCCAAGCCCAGCCTGACCGCACCCGAATCGGGGGTCAGTAGTTACCCAACAGTTTCCTGCTGAGTCTTCAATGTTTCCGCCGCCTGCTGAGGTGTTGCCTTGCCAGCGGCGATCTCGGCCAGCGCATCCATCAACGCCTGGTTCATATCAGCATTGATGGTGGCGAAACGCGGGGCGTCGGTGACTGCGGAAGCGGCCTGAACGAGTGCCTTAGTCGGCTCGGCCTGCTTAGCCTCATTCACCAACTTGACGTTGTTCCAGTCCGGGGTGATCTTCTTCAGCGCCGGGATCAGATTCAGCGAGTCGGCAATCGCTTGCTGGCCAGCGTCAGAAGTGCCCAGCCAGAGTGCGAAAGTGGTCGCCGGACCCTTGTTCTGCGAGTTGATGCTGACGGCTTGCCCATAGTCGACATCTCCGAAAAGGCTGCCGGTATGGCCGGTGCCGGCGATATCTGGGAAATAGATCGGCATCATGGTGAATGGCTCATCAGTGGAACCAGCACCCTCCATCGCAGCCTTCATCACATCTGGACTCAGGAACTGCAAATACCAAGTGCCCATCATCACCATCGCATACTTGCCGGACATGAAGCCGTTATGCGCCTCTGGATATTGCATCTGGCCCAGTGCGCCGTCCTGCATGATGCCCTCGTCGAAGAGCTTCTTCCACAATTCAAACGCCTTGACCAGACTCGGATCAGTCCAATCCAACTCGCCCTTGGTGGCTTTGACGAAATTGCCCGGAGCCACATTGTCAGCGATGGCATGCACGGTGTCGATATTGAACGCGCCTTGCCCAGCACCCTGGATGAAGCAGCCGACCTTGTTCTTCTTGAAGGTGTCGCAGACGCTCTTCCATTCGTCCCAATTGGTCGGAGCCTTCAGGCTGTACTTGTCGAAAAGATCCTGGTTGATGAAGATCGTCCCGGAGAAGACCGCCCCGGCAGCCAGCGCCTTCAACTCGCCGTCAATGGTCAGCGCGTTGACGCCGGTGGCGGAAAGCTGATCCTTCCAGTCCGCGCCGAGTGACTGCTCTACTGCGGCACTCAGGTCGATAGCATTCGGGCCGAACACCGCTGCCCCGCCATTGGCCGAACCAGCGGACAACTGATAGACATCCAGGCCTTCGGTATTGCCCAGCGCCGGACGGATTGCGGCATCGTAATCCTCAATGGAAGTCTGCTTCCAGGTGACTTTGATATCCGGGTATTCCTTGTTGAACGCCTCGATGTATCCCTCGTTTACCGGGGAGCCAGGGGTGAAACCCCACCATACGATCTCGCCCGAGGTCGCTTTCTCCGTTGTGACCGGATCGATCGAGCCGCCACCTTCGCTGGTGTCCGCACAGGCCGCAAGGCCAGCCAAGGCGACTGCGGCCGCTGACAGCAGCGCGATCTTCTTGGTCCATTTGGTAACCATCTCGCTTTACCTTTCTGTTGAGTTGCCTAGGTTGATTTGTCGTCCAGACCCGCTTCATCAGCTATGGGGATTGAGTGATCTGCTTGTCACGGGCACCATCCTCTTTGATTGGCAGCCTGGAAAGTTTCTTTCAGTATTCCTACGTATGATGATACTACACTTACCCGAAACCTTCGGCAATGGGTCTGTTAGTAACAGAATTATAACGAAAACTATCTGTTTCAAGCGCTAGCCAAGGCTAGAGATAGTAGTTATGCTTTCGTTAAATGTTTCTATCAGGCTAGCACACGCAATGACAACGAGGTACTAGCCGGACGACAAGGAGTTCCGGAATGACCGACCCGATCCGCTTCGCCGCCATCGGCACTGGCTGGCGTACCGAATTCTTCCTACGGGTGGCCAAAGCAGTGCCCGAACAGTTGCAAGTGGCTGTCGTCGTCGGACGCACCGCCTCGTCAATCCAGCGACTAGCTGAGCAGTACGGTGTGGCCACCAGCCTCGATGTGGCTGATTTGGCCAGTCACGCACCCGAATTCGTCGCCGCGTCGGTGCCTTGGGCGGCGACCCCGAGCCTGACTGCCGAATTGGCCGAGGCCGGGTACCACGTCTACTGCGAGACGCCGCCAGCTCCCGACCTGGCTGGCCTGCGGGCGCTCTGGGAGCGCGTCGGCTCCCGCGCTGAACTGATCCAGATCGGCGAGCAGTATTACCGGATGCCCGGCCACGCCGCCCGGCTGAGTGTCGTGCGCGATGGCGTGATCGGACGGCCCAACTCAGTGGAGATCGCCTCCACGCATATGTATCACGCGGTGGCGCTGATCCGGGATTACTTGGCGGTTGGGATGCGTCCAGCGGTGGCGAGAGCGAGCAAATTCAGCGCCGGGCTGCTTGACCCGCTGACCTTCAACGGCTGGGTGGAAAATCCGGTCCCGCAACCGCGAACCAGCACGGTCGGCACCTTGGACTTCGGCGACGGGCAGTATGGGCTATACAACTTCGTCGACAACCAGTGGTGGAATCCGCTACTGAGCCGGAGGATAGCGATCCGGGGAAGCAACGGTGAGATCGTCGACAACACCGTGCTCCGGCTCGTGGACGGCGATCCGGTGACCTCGGCCATCGAATATCGCCGAGTGGGCGTCGACATGAGCTTGGAGGGCAACGAGGTCATCCACGCCAGTTTCGACGGAAAAGTGATCTATCGCAACCAGTTCCGTGGCTCCTACCTCTCCGAAGACGACATCGCCGTCGCCGACCACCTGGTCGCAATGGGCAAATACGTCCGTGGCGAAGGCCCAGCCCCCTATCCCCTAGCCGATGGCTGCCAAGACCACGCCCTAGCCCTAGCCATCGAGGAGTCAGCCACGAGCGGCCAGCCAATACCCGTCCAAGCCGAGCCGTGGACGAACTAGCGCAAGCCTAAACCGTGCCCGGCACAGCCAGCGCAGTCCCGACCAACTGTGTCTGTCGACCGGATGCCGCCCGGAGCACCGGCAGAGACCCCAAAGCCGCGTCAGCTTGCCGCAATCCAGCCTGGACGGGAGCAAGCAGCAGATCCCAGGATTTGGTGATTCCACCGCCGATGACTATCGCATCAGCCTCGAACACGCGACAGAGCGGGGCCAGGAAACGTCCCAATGATTCCATGCCCTCATTCAACACCCGTGCCGCCAGCGGTTCCCCGGCCCGGGCGGCTGCGGCGATCTCCCTTACATCGCTGTCCACGCCGGTCAATTGTTGATAGCCGCGCCGCAACGCCCGGCTGGAGACGAAATCCTCAATCGGCCTGCCGTCCATTTGGAGTTGGTACACCCAACCGTTCGCGGGCAGTCCCTCACCCTCAGTGACGAGCGATCCCCGATCAATAAATGCCGAGCCCAAGCCAGTGCCCAAAGTCAAGAAGATCACCTTGTCGTAACCAGCCCCCGCGCCAATGGCGAATTCCCCGAGACCGAACGCGTCGGCGTCATTCACGAAAGTCAACGATGCCGGTGAATCCAACACCTCCGCCAAAGCCGCTCGCATATCCCAGCCTTGCAGGGCGGCGAACTTGCCCACCGATTCCAATTTGTCGGCGTACAAAGCCACCCCATTCCGGTAATCGAAGGGCCCCGGAGCACTTATTCCCCAAGCCAGGCCACGAGTCTTGGGCACAGCCAAGGCGGCATTCAGCATGGGAGTGGCTATCTCCTCCCTGCTGCCATCAGGATCGAGCGGATGATGAGTCAGGTGCGCAACTCTTGGCGAGCCAGAACTGAAATCGACCAGGGCTGAGCAAACATGCGAACCACCGAATTCCAGCACCGGAACCTGAGCCATCCCCATTCAGCTATCCTCTCAGTCCAGCAGCCCGCGACTGGCGGCGACAGCCAAACCAAATTGGAGATCACAGCGCGGAAACAGCGTTGCCTGATACGCATGATATAGGTCGGGTTTGGAAGCCCAGGTCTGGAACGATGGCCGCCCCGAAGCGTCAAGCTCATGCCACCAACTGTGGCCGTCAAGGTCCATCACCGAGTGATGGATATAGGACCAGAACTCCCGGTACCAGCGTTCGTATTCGTCCTTGCCCGTCGCCCGTGCCAAATACGCCGCTGCTCCCACAGCTTCGGCTATGGCCCAGTGCATCCGGCCCTCGTTGACGACCTTTCCGGGGAAGTCGGTCGAATAGGGCTAGCCGGGACGGGATGGATCCCAGCCGTCACTGACAGCGGTGTTGAACAGCGCCTCGGCCGCTGGCAGCGCCCAATCGAGCGTTGGATCGGCAGCGGAGAGTTGCAACAACAGCCTGGCCCACTCCATGCCATGTCCGGGGATCGTGCCGTAAGGGCGGAATTGATCGCCGGGATTGTCCGCGTTGTAATCGGGTACCGGACACCAATTGGCGTCAAAATGCTCCACCACGCGCCAACCCATGCTCTGTGCATGTTGGTGGACCAACCGGTCAGCGATAGAACTGGCCCGGCTCAGCGCCACGGTGTCACCAGTGGCATCGAAGGCGGCCAGGTATGCCTCAGCGAGATGCATATTGGCATTCTGTCCCCGGTATTGCGGTTCAACCACTTGCCAATCGGAGGTCATGGCGTCGACGCTGGCTCCCTCGCCCGGTTGCCAGAAATGGTCGGCCAGGGCTGCATTCGCGGCATCGAATAATTCGTGGGCCCTGGGTAAACCAGCAATGAGGGCGGATGAACTCGCCAGCAGCACGAAAGCGTTGCCATAGGCGGGTTTGCTGCTATCAGTCACGCTGCCGTCAGGAGCGAGCCGGTTGTAGAACCCACCCCGGTCTAAGTCAAAGAAATGATTCAACAACGAGTCGATGCCCCGCGCCGCGACAAGATCGGCACCCGGCAATCCGAGCATATATTCGATGGCGAAACAGTGAACCACACGCGCGTGCAAATACAGCTCCCGTGGCCCATCCGGATCGCCACGGCCATCCAGCCCAATCGGTGCGAAGCCGACTCCTGCCGGACGAAGCGCCTCGCGGTGGTGGAGTGACACCAACCTACGCTGCTCGCCGCGCAACCAACGGAGATGACCGGATGTTCGCAACCAACTCGCTGTCATGATGTTCGTTCCGTTCCGCGCACATAGACTTTGACTGTCATCAACTCACCCTCCGCGTCCAAACCTGGCCGAATTGTGTAGCTCCCAACGGCTGCCGGAATGATGAAAGTCTCGGCGTAATGAACGGTAAACGGCGCGAACGCACCGGTCTGGCTCTCAACAATCGCCGAGGACCCTGCGACCAAGTTGACGACATTCACCGTGCCGTGGGTGTCATGGGCTACCGGACCAGTGAATTTGTGGCGGCGCACCTCAATGAATTCCAATTCATTCAGCCCAGTGCGCTCCTCTGTCCAACCGTCACCCTGCGCGAGGGTCTTAGTCTGGTTGACCAGATTCTCAACAGTCCAAGCCGTGTCGCGTTCGTATTGCAGATTGGCCAAGGCATGTTCCAGATGCACCGGGCGCGGCTGCCCGTCCAATCCAGTTCGGCCCCAATCCCACATTTTGAAGGTGAAGATATAGGGTGTCGCTGATATTTCCAGCACCATCGCATTGCGACCGGAACAGTGAATGGTGCCGGCTGGTATCTGGAAATGGTCGTGCGCCTTAGCCGGGAACACATTGACGTATCGCTCTGCCGGGAAATCAACCTCCCCGCGTTCAGCAGCCCGCAAATCACGTTCTAGGGCTTCGGGGTCAACACCCTCTTTGAAACCCAGGTAACAAGTCGCGTCCGGCTCGGCTTGCAGCAGATAGTAACTCTCGTCCTGGGTGTAACGCAGTCCGAAATTCGCCCACATATACTCAGTGAGCGGATGGACCTGCAGGGAGAGATTACCGCCGCCCATAGTGTCCAGAAAGTCGGTACGAATCGGAAAATCCGCACCGAAACGAGCGTAGGTTATCTCACCAAGCAAGTCCTTCGGCCGGGCATAGACGATATCCATTGCCGGGAATTCCAGAACTTGCCCGTCGATCTCCACCCGCACCGAATTCTCTTCCAAGATACAGTCGAAGCACCAGGCAAAATTTTCCACGTCCGGATCCAGCCCGAAAGTGTCCCGCATCCATTGGCCGCCCCACACTCCAGGGTCAAAGACCGGCACGACGCGGAATGGACGGCTGACCAGTGCAGCAAGCGCTTCGCGGAAGCATTCACCGGTGATGCCCTGGAATTCGTCCGGTTGGCCATTGGCATCGATCACGAAATCAGCCTTCGCCAGCAATGGACGTTTGTGCGCGTCAGCAGTTCGCCACTCGACAAAGAAACCCCGTTTGAATTTGCGCAAAGCGTCCTCGCCCTGGTTACTCGCACGCCAATTGGTGCCACCGGCGCGCTGACGGCTCTCCAACTCCCAGCGAGAGACCTCGACCAGCACCGAGACAGTGGCGTCCGGAGCGAAAGCCGTCGCTCCCCAGCCGAGGGCTATCGTCGCGTTCTGCGGCTTGGCAAGGGTCTTACGCAACTGACTGAGCCGTTGTTCGTCATAAAAGTCCGGCAACGGGAATTGGGCTATCCGACCGAACACCCGATCATCGGTCAGGAAGGACTGGATCATCGACTGAAGCGTCACCGGGTCTTTTGCCGCCGTCTCCTCGACATCGATCACGGTCCAATCCGGCAATACCGCCCGAAGCTGGTCGCGGATCGCGGGCAGGTCAGCACCGGGGTAGAGATCGACCGCGACGACTGGATCAGCCGTCTGGGAGAATGCCTGATCAGCGATCTCTCGCCAGATGGACGATCCCTTCCAGACTTGATGCCCGCAGTCAAGTCGCGCAACTGGAAAAAGGTCGTAGTTACTACGCGGGTAACGAAGGCTCATGTCCATCAACCCCAAGCACGTATCGTCTGGCCAACCCGCAGGCCTAATTCCCGATGACTCTCGGCGGTCAAGTGCAGGCCATCAGGACCGACTTTGAGAAATCCAGCGGCGTTGAAGTAGTAACAGTCCAAACTGTCCGCTGTGGCCTCGATCACTGGGGCGAGTCGGCGGCTGAGTTCCCCGGCTTCGTAGTCGAATTCAACACCTAGGAATTGGGCAAAATTCTCCTCGTCGGGGCTAATCAGCGCCGGAGCGACGAGCATTATCATCGGTTCGTTAAGACTGCATTCCCGGACTATCCGAACGAGTTCAGCCAGTCCTTCGCCAGTCTTCTCCACTCCGGGTGGAAAGTAGAACTTCAGATCGTTGGTCCCCAACATGATGAGAACTATGTCTGGATAGTGGCTCTCGATACAGGCTGGTAGGTACTTCGATCCGTTACACCAAGGTTTCTCCGGATCGTCAAAGACAGTGGTGCGCCCACCG
>JAISCH010000064.1 GCA_031265725.1 Propionibacteriaceae bacterium | reverse complement strand
GAATTCGATCCGCCGATAGCTGCCCGCTGCCTCGGCGTGGCTGCGGCGGTTGTCGTCGAAGGTGCCCTGGCGCGATCTGTCCTGTAGCAAAGAACCAAGGTCGAGGTCGGCTATCGATGCCTGCGGGCCTTGCGGGAAGCGTTCCGATTCGGTGAGTAGGCTGCCCGCCTCGTAAATCATGGTCTGGCCGTCCCAGGCGAGGTCGGTGGACGACTCGCCCTCACCGGCGGCGGCATAGATGTAGCCGGAGATCAGCCGGGCCGATCCGGAGGCGCAGAGCAGCTTGCGTTCCTCTGCTCTGGCCACCGTTATCGGTGACCCGGACAGATTGGCGATGATGGTGGCACCGGCCAGGGCCGCAGTGGCCGAGGGCGGGACGGGAACCCACATGTCCTCGCAGATTTCGACGTTCAGCGCGAAGCCGGGCAGGTCGGTGGCGGAGAAGATCAGGTCGGCTCCAAAAGGCGCGAGCTGGCCAGCGATCTCAATGTCGCTGCTCACGTCGTCGCCGGGGGCGAATTGGCGACGTTCGTAGAATTCGCGGTAGGTCGGCAGGCACGACTTGGGCACCACCCCGAGCACCTTGCCGTGGTGGATCACGACAGCGCAGTTGTAATTGCGATTCCGTTGGCGAATCGGCGCGCCGACCACGATCACCGGGCTGAGCTGGGCGGACTCCTTGACGAGCCAATTCAATGCGGACCGAGTGCCATCCAATACCGCGTCCTGCAGGAAGAGGTCTTCAATGGAATAGCCAGTCAGGCACAGCTCAGGAAAGACGACCAGCGCCACCCCTTGAGTGGCCAGGGTTTTGGCTTGTTCGAGGACGGCTTCGGCATTGGTCTGCGGCAGCGCCAAAGCCACCGGGAATGTGCCTGCCGCCACGCGAGCGAATCCATGAGCGTATAGGTTGAAAAAGTCCACGCCGATAGCATCCCACATTCCCAACTGCAACACCCTTAGCGTGGAGGCATGCCCAAGTCGCGGGCGTTTCGCATTCAGTGGGAAGGACGGCTCTTGCAGGGTAGCTACACTTAATAGCTATAAGGCATTGATGTTGGGATTGCCGGTCGAGCCGGATGCCCAACTCGGGGCTTACCAGGAGGAAAGATGATTCAGAGCAAGAACCCGGTGTTCCAAAAGGCTGAGGTGTTCCAACCGCATCAGCAATACGGGCCGGACGGGAATGGCGCACAGGGGTATTTCCAGCCCGCTGGGTACCAGCAGCCCGCCGGATACCAGCCCACTGTGCCAGCCACCCAGGTGATGACGATTGACGACGTGCTGGCGAAGTCGGCGGTCACGATGGGGGTTTTGATCGGGGTCGCCGCAATCACGATGAACTTCTTGCCGCTCGGCCTGCTCTGGCCGGTGACTGCGGTAACCGGCCTGGTCGCCTTCGGGACTGTGCTCTTGGTGTCCATTCGCAAGGCGGTGAATCCGGCCTTCGTGCTGATTTACGCCGCTGTCGAAGGCGTGTTCATCGGTGCCATCTCCCAGGCGTTCGAGTTGCTTTATCCCGGCATCGTGCTGCCTGCGGTGTTCGGCACCTTCGTCACAGCCGGTGTGACCTTGGCCGGCTATCATTTCCTGCGGATCAGGGTGACCGGGCGGCTGCGCAAGATGGTGGTCATCGGCACTATCTCGCTGGCCGGGGTCTATCTGATCAACTTCATCCTGTCGATCTTCGGCGTCCACACCGGCATCATCGAAGTCGGTCCTGGCGCTGGCATGCTCTCCATCCTTTTCTCCGCGCTCGGAGTGGGGCTGGCCGTGTTCAACCTGTTGCTCGACTTCGACTCAGTGGAGTCCGGCGTCCGTAACCAGGCCCCGGCGAACGAGTCTTGGCGGGCGGCGTTCGGATTGGTCGTGACGATGGTCTGGCTCTACACCGAATTGCTGCGCATCCTGTCTTACTTCCAACGCAATTAATTGCCCCAGAAGGTGTCCTCGCTGCGCTGCGGTACTTTTCAGATGGCTAGTGAGCTAGCTGCTCAGATCGGGGAGGTGCCGGTCTAACAGCGCCCTGGCTCCCTGCGTCCAATTGACGTTAGCCCAGGTGTCGAGCGGAATCCAGGTCGCTGCCGCAGTGGTGCCACCGGCGTCGTTCACTTGGATCGGGATCGGTTCGGGGCAGACACCCGAATAGATGATGCGGACCGCGTGGAAGTCTTCGACAATGCCGGTGGGGGATCGTCCGATCCAATGATCGGTCTGCAAATCCAGCAATTGGGATAGCTCAAGCTGTTGGCCCGCTTCCTCGCAGACTTCGCGGACCACCGCCTGACTGGGTGACTCGCCGTCCTGAATGCCCCCGCCAGGCAACCCCCACAGTCCTGGCACGGCGGTCAGCTCAGAGAATTGCGTGCCCAGCAGACCCAGCTCCGACAGCACGATGGCGTAGGCGGCGATACGTTGCCGAGGCACCGGGACAACAGCGGGCAGGTCCTGCTCAATCGTCCGGGTGACGAAGCGGGGATGGGTTATCCGCTTGGAATGGGCCGCGAGTTGAACGGTCAGGACGATGTCCGGAGCCACCCCGGTAGCGGACAGCGGGCGGACTATGCGGTAGCCCTTCTCCCAGAGTGTCCGATGCGGGTCGGCACCGTGAGCCAATTCATTGGAGAATACCGTCGATCCCCCAGGGGCAAGCACTCCGATAATCCGCATCCCTTCCATCATGCCCAGTAACTTTGCCGCCAACAAACCGGCACTCCGTGTCACTGGACTTGGAGGGGGCTGAAACTTTGCTGAACTAGTCTTGCGTTCTCCTCGGGCCTGGCGAGAAGTATCGGATCGGATCGAAGCGTAGGGATGACACTGTGGCGAACGTAGTGAGCGCGGGGGTCCAAGGGGGTCGTCCCCCTTGAATGTGCTAAGTGATCGTGACGCCGAGTAGGTTGGTCGTCAAAGTCTGGCCGTCAATGGTGAAACTCATTCGCGGCCCGGACGGTTGGCCGGAGTCCTCGATCACCACGCTCCATTGGCTGACTGGGGTCTTGCGGTTCGAGTGGACGACCGTCCAGATGGCAGTGAGTGAGATCCGCTTCGGATCGAATGATTTGAGTTTGGTGTCCTCGGTCCGGATCATGGTCGTCACTGGAACGGCGGCCGCGCGTTGGCGGCGCACGATCGAGCCTTTGGCACCGGCTGGATAATCGATCCAGATGCCGCGTTTGGAGTCGATGTTGACGGTGAGGGCGAGGTAGAGATTGTGGGAGACATCCGCCAGTCCGCGAGTGAGTCCGCCGATGGTGGCGAAGTCGAGATCTTCGAGTAGTGCTCCAGCGGGAGTGAAGAAGACGGTCCGGGACTCTGGATTGGTGGCGACGCTCATCATCACCTGTCCACCGGAATAGTCCACGATCTGCAAGATTTGGTTCTCCTCGCTGCCGGAGACGCCTGCCGCCGCCCGGAAGACCGCCCCCACATCAGCGATATTGAAGTCAGCGATATTGAAGGTGGCTTGGTCGACGTAGGCGAGATCGGAGGGGACCTCGGCGAGTTTGCGGTCGCGGTATGCCCAAGTCACTGGGCGCTCGTCCTTGATGGCGCTCACCGTCACTTGGTCAGTGCGGATTTCCACCATGATGACTTGCTGTGAGCCGATCTTCTCAATGAGTTGCGTCACCATCTGCTGCGCGGCTTGGGGCTGGGTGAAATCGAGTTCTGGCGGGGGTGGTTCACTCGGCGCGACGGAGCATCCGACCAGCAACACGGCCAGAGCCGCAGTGGCTATTTTCCTCAAGCGCATGTTTCGAGCGTACCGCCACTTTCCAATCAGCTTGATCCCGAAGCAAAAAGAAGGCCGGACCAAGTATGAGTTGGTCCGGCCTCCGGATGGCTTGAACTAGACGGCTGCTCAAGCCTCTCAGAAAGTAACAAAAACTCATCTCGCTCGTCCTGGCGAGATACCCTGCAGATTGCTCTGCGGGCCTGGGAGTTCATCTCTTCCTGACCACCTCCCCGGATTTCTCTTGCGAGGACCGGATCGGCTTGAACACATTTCTACTCGCTTTTCTAACCCTGCGCAAGAGGGTTTCTGAAGTTTTTTTCGAGCTATCGGCGTGTCGCGGAAAATAGCTAAATCCCCTAGTCACATCCGTAACATACGTCACAATTGCAACAGTGTGCCGACTGCTTTCCGGCCATGCGGCCGGTCGGTCGAAAAAGACTGTCCCTAGGGTGAGTTAGGCTATGCGTGTTTCTTTTCCTATAGCTGAGGAGTTGCGATGAGTCAGGGCAGTGCAGTCCGGGTCTCAGTGATCGGTTGTGGCTATTTGGGTGCGGTACATGCCGCCGCGTTGGCCACGCTCGGGCATGAAGTGGTCGGCTTGGACGTGGACCAGGACAAGATCGCGCTGCTCGCCCAGGGGGAAGCTCCTTTCTTCGAGCCGGGATTGGCCGAGTCGCTGCGGACCGGTGTGCAGACGGGGAAGCTGCGGTTCTCGACCGACTTCTCCGCCGCGCGGGGCTGTCAAGTGCATTTCTTGGCGGTGGGCACGCCACAGTTGCGGGGCAGCCAAGCCGCTGACCTGTCCTTCATCCATGCCGCTACCGAGTCGTTGATTCCATACCTGCGACCCGGAGACGTGGTGGTTGGAAAATCCACCGTGCCGGTCGGCACTGCGCGCGAGTTGGCGGACAAGATTGCGTCCGCTGTGCCGGGGGCTGTCTTGGCTTGGAACCCCGAATTCCTCCGGGAGGGGTTCGCGGTCGAGGACACCCTGCATCCGGACCGGATCGTCTATGGTCTGCCCGCTGACGAGGACGAGGCCGAGGCGGCGAAAGCTGCGCTCGACCAGCTCTACGCGGAGCCGTTGGCCAGCGGCTGCCCGCTCATCGTCACCGACTATCAGACCGCTGAATTGGTCAAAGTGGCCGCGAATTCATTCCTGGCCACGAAGATCAGCTTCATCAATGCGATGGCTGAGATCTCCGAAGTGGTGGGGGCCGACGTCACCAAACTCGCTGACGCTATCGGCCATGACCAGCGCATCGGGCGCAAATTCCTGAACGCCGGGGTCGGCTTCGGCGGCGGTTGCCTGCCCAAAGACATTCGGGCGTTCCAAGCCCGGGCCGACGAATTGGGGGTGGGGCGCTCAGTGGGTTTCCTCAACGAGGTGGACGCCATCAACCTGCGCCGTCGGGAACGGGTGGTCGAACTGGTGCTGACCAATCTGGGTGACTATCAGCGGAAGCGGGTGGCTGTGCTCGGGCTGGCTTTCAAGCCGGAGTCGGACGATGTGCGCGACTCTCCCGCACTCGATGTTGCTGTCCGGCTGCACGGGCTGGGAGTCGATGTTGTCGCCACCGATCCGCAGGCGATTGCCAATGCGAGGCGGCTGCACCCACAACTCGACTTCGCCGCCACTGCGGAAGAGGCGCTGAGCGGCGCGGAAGCGGTCGTGCTGGTCACCGAATGGCAGCAATACCAGAAATTCGATCCGCAACTCGCTCGCGGTCTGGTGGCCAATCCGGTCGTGATCGACGGGCGCAACTGCTTGGACGCCGCCAGTTGGAGGGCCGCTGGATGGACGTATTTCGGGATGGGACGTTAGCGAGGGCCTTGAGCGTCCTCGCTGCGCTATCTGTGCGGACCGGCAGAGTTTCCGCCGCCTGCGCATCCAGTGGTCTGCGGGGATTCGCTAGCCTGATAGCTGCGATCCGCTGAGAGCGGTCGCTGACACAAGGAGTTTGGTGCGG
Source organism: Propionibacteriaceae bacterium (assembly GCA_031265725.1). Taxonomy (GTDB): domain Bacteria; phylum Actinomycetota; class Actinomycetes; order Propionibacteriales; family Propionibacteriaceae; genus Propionicimonas. Next base: position 47 of record JAISCH010000064.1, on the reverse strand, counting down.
TACAAGACTGAGCAGTTGCGCCTTGATGGGATCGACATTGAGGTCAG
>JAISCH010000046.1 GCA_031265725.1 Propionibacteriaceae bacterium | reverse complement strand
ACCTGGACCAAGCTGCCTTTGTGGCCAATGCCCCGACCATCCTAAACGATGTGCTGACCAGGCTCTCCGCCTCGCAACAAGCCTTGCTCGACCTCAACGCCTCCCCGATCACTCCGGGGGCCATCCCCGGCTTGGGCCCGCTGGGCCAACCGCCCGCCCTGCCGTTGGGCACCGACCCAGCAGCCAGCGTCCAGCCGCAAACCGAGGCCAAGGCTGAGCCCGAACTTGCCAAGCAGCTTCCGGACAAAACCGTCGAGGAATGGCTCGCCGAACTCGATGCGCTGGTCGGGCTGGAGAGCGTAAAGGCGGAGATCAGGCGGCAGACCGCAATCTTGCGCGTGGACGCGTTGCGCACCGAAGCCGGGCTGAAAAGCCCGACGATCACCCGGCATCTGATCTTCACCGGCAATCCCGGCACTGGGAAGACGACCGTCGCCCGGATGGTGGCTGGCATCTACAAGGCGATCGGGCTGCTCTCCAAGGGCCAGTTGGTCGAGGTGGACCGTTCTGAATTGGTGGCTGGATACCTCGGCCAGACAGCGATGAAGACCGCCGACGTGGTGGCCCAGGCAATTGGCGGCGTGCTGTTCATCGACGAGGCCTACGGATTGGCCGGCGACCAATACGGCGAGGAGGCAATCAACACCCTGGTCAAGGAGATGGAGGACAACCGGGACGACCTGGTGATAATCGTCGCTGGCTATCCTGGGCCGATGGCGGTGTTCATCGCGGAGAATCCGGGATTGGCCAGCCGGTTCCGCACTGAGATCTACTTCCCCAACTACACCGATGCCGAGCTAGAAGCCATCTTCCGGTCGATGGTCGCTGGCTCCGACTATGACTTGGGCGAAGGCGTGGTCGAAGAATTCCACACCGAATTGGGCAAACAGGCCCGCGACGAGGGATTCGGCAATGGCCGCTACGTCCGCAATATCTTCGAGGCGGCGATAGGCAAGCATGCCTGGCGGCTGCGCGATGTGGAGGAACCGACTTTGGCCGAATTGCGCTCCCTGCTGCCGGACGATCTCCGCCCCGACCCGCAGCCGGTGGTCGATTGGACCGGGCTCCCAGAAGAGGAGCCGTCGCTATGACGCTGATCAGGAACCCGCAAAACCCGGTTATGACAAACCCTGCCACCCCTGGGCGACGCGCCATCAAACCAGTCGTCAAACCTGGCGGGCAGGCGTTGGCGTCCCAGCGGAAAAAGGGCAACACTCCGGCGCTGCTGCGCAGACTGCGTGCCGTGGTGGCCGGGCTGATGATCGTTCTAGGGGTCAGCACTGTGGTGCTGGGAAACGCGGCAGCCGCCGAGACAGACTTGAAAGCCTCCAGCGGCGTCCAGGCCATCCGGATGACGACTATGTCCACCCATCTTCTGCACGCCGACCAGACCGCAGCGGAATACCTGATCGCGACAGAGAACCAATTGGCGGCGAACCAGCAGAAATATCTTGCCGAGTTGCGGACCGCCCTGGAGAACACCGACGAACTCGTCTTCAACGCGGCGGCCGACCCCTCCACCGACCGGGGATGGCTGGTGGATATCAATGCGATGGTCTCCCGTTACGAGCGCGACCTGGAGCGGGCGGTGAGCGACCGCGACCTGTCCTACCTCAACACGGCGAATAAGACCTTGCAGGACGATATTCTGCCCAGACTGGAGGAGAGCACCTTCGCGGCCATCGCCCAGGCCAATTCCCCCCGGGGCTATCAATTCACCATCCCTGGCATCAGTTGGGTCGCGGCGTTGGTATTGCTCGCGCTCTGCGTGCCGGTGGCTAAGACCAGCCACCGGGTGCTCAACGTCGGCTTGCTGACGTCAGCGGTCGCCGCACTGGTGATCGCGGTGTGGTCGTCGGTGACACTGACGATCGGCCCCTGGGACTACCAGCCCATCTACAACGCCGGAAAGGCCCGGTCAGTCGTGGCCAGCGCGCAATTGGCCGATCTGCGGGCGGCTCGGCTCGGAGCAACGGGCGCTGATTACACTGATGAGCTGAAACAGTGGGACGAGTGCGTGGACCAGGCCCAGTCGCTGCTGTATGAGGATCTGCTCTACGAGGATGACGACGTGCTCCAATTGCTCACCGTCTACACCGGAAATCACGCTCAACTGGTCAAGGAGATGCAGCAGAAGAATTGGGACACGGTGCGATCCACCCTGCTCACCGATGAGAAGGACGGTGCCCTGCGCTCCAGCGTCCGTTCCTTCGACCAAGCGGTCCTGCGCATCCAGAACGAACGGCTCGCCGAGGTGCGGTCCGTCGCCGACGCCAACCGGAATTCATTGCTGGTGCTCTCCAGTCTGGCCACCTTGCTCACCTTGGGCGGCCTGATCGGCGGAATCTGGGGGCTTAACCGCAGGCTCAAGGAGTACGAATGACCGAGATGCCGACCCCGCCGGGAGCCTTGGGCGTCGCCGCGTCGTCTAGTCAGATGCTCGGCTACTTGGGAGCGCTGGACGCCTGGATCAGAGAACGGCGCAGTGAGCTCGACTCCATCGACGCCAAGATCATCCAGTCCAACCGGCAAGCCGAATTGAATTCCGATATCACCTTGGCGATGACTATCTGGCAGTCGATCCAGCGCAAGCAGACCGAGCTATTGCGCACTTGGGACTCCGGACGAGTGACCAAGGTCGAATTGGAGAAGATTTCCTCGCTCATCTGGGGAAGGCTCGACACCAGCCAGCAGCCGGGTTCGGCGTTCTCCAGCATGGTGGTCTCCCTGCCGGAGGCCGGCCAATTGTGCGACGCCCTCGTCGCCAGCCTGCGCGGCAAGCTCAACACCGACCCCGGCGTGGAGGACCAGATGGCCAGGCTGCGCACGCTGCGGGCGACGGCGGAGCGGATTCGTGACCAGTTAGCGCTGGAGCCGGTGTCGCTGCGGTCATCCGGCGCGGCGAGATTGCAGACGATCCTGGCCCGGCTGGACGAGGCCGAGGAGAAACGCGGGCGGGGCGCGGATATCGGCGGGATGCTCGGCCTGCTGGAATCGGACGCGGCCATCATGGAGAGGGATCTGATCGTCGGATCGGCGCAACGCCGGGAGGCGATCAGCCTGTTGGAGCGGGTCCGGCAGACCAGGGCGAGGCTTGAGTCCGAACAGCTCTCGCTACAGGCGACTCAGGCCCAGGCCCAGGCGACGGTCTGGCCCAGCTCAGTGGCGGCGCTGCCGAGTCTGGAGAGCTTGGGGCCGATTCCGAACACCAGGGAGAGCCTGCAGGAGTATGACCGGGCGCTGGCCGCGCTGTCACCACTGATCGCCGCCCGGCAGCGGGAGTACAACAATCTCATCGGCCAGACCTCCCAAGCCGAAGCCCTGCTGCGCTCGCTGCTGGAGCGGGCCACCGCGAACGGCTTGGCCGAGGACTCCTCCCTCGCCGCCTTGCACGAAGCCGCCAACTCCGTCTTGGAGCGGAAACCCACCGTCGTCCCCACTTTGAAACATGCCATCGCCGCCTACCAGAGCCAGCTCGACTACCTGGTCTCGAACCGGGGGCAACGATGAGATGCCGTCAGCCGAATTGCACCGGCACGATAGTCGACGGCTACTGCGATGTATGCGGAATGCCGCCAGCGGAGCGACAACCGGCGACCAGCCGTCCCACTCCCGGGTTCAAGCCGTCCACCAGCGCCACCGGGCCTTGCGACCAGCCCGGCTGTCCCGGCAAGATCATCGACGGCTACTGCGATGTATGCGGCTCGCCTGCGGGCACGACGGCCTCATCAGTCCAGGCTCCCGGCTCGCTGACGACTCTCACCAAAGCCAGCGCGTCGCTTCGTTCCATCGCCTTCGGATCGCACCGGGCGACGAGTTTCAGCGGGTCGCGGACCAAGCGCCGCCGACCGAAGGCGCAGGCGTCGTCCCGGCTGGGCTTGGGACTCACCCAGGTGCCACCGGCCCCGATAATCGACCCGGCCAAAGCGATTTTGAAAGACCCGGTAGTGCCGGAGAAGCGCCGGGTCTGCCCCAAATGCCACGCCCCGGTCGGCCAGTCCAACGACAGTGTCGCCAGCCGCACCCAAGGCTTCTGCCCGCAGTGCGGGGCACCGTACTCATTCACGGTGAAGCTCAAACCTGGCGACACTGTCGCCGCCCAGTACGAGGTGGTCGGCGTATTGGCGCATGGCGGGATGGGCTGGATCTACCTGGCCCGCGACCTCAATGTGTCCGGACGCTGGGTGGTGCTCAAAGGCCTGCTCAACGCCGGTGACCCCGACGCCCTGGCCGCAGCCATCAGCGAGCAGCAATTCCTGGCCCGGGTCGGCGCGCACCCGCAGATCGTGGAGATCTACAACTTCGTCACTGTCGGCGACGCCAGCTACATCGTGATGGAATACGTCGGCGGGCGCTCGTTGAAGCAACTCCTCCAGCAGCGGATGACGGCCAACGACCATGAGTACGACCCGCTGCCCCCCGAATGGGCGCTCTCCCTGCTCATCGATATCTTGCCGGCCTTGAGCTATCTGCACGACATCGGCCTGCTCTACTGCGATTTCAAGCCGGACAACGTGATCCAGAGCGGGGACTCGCTCAAGCTGATCGACCTGGGCGGGGTGCGCCACGCCACCGACGACGAGTCGGCCATCTTCGGCACGGTCGGCTACCAAGCGCCTGAGGTAGCCACCGAGGGGGCCAGCGTCGCCGCCGATATCTTCACGGTGGGACGCACCTTGATGGTGCTCTGCGCGGACGTGCCCGGCTATCAGACGAAATATGAATTCTCCATCCCACCGGCCCAGGAGATGCCCGCTTTCGCCGCGCACGACTCGCTCTACCGCCTGCTGCAACGCTGTTGCGCCTTGGAGCCGGACGATCGTTTCACCTCGATGGAAGAATTGCGGCGGCAGATGCTCGGCGTGCTGCGCGAGGTGGTCTCCGCCAAGCAGGACAAGGTGGCCACCACGGCGTCCGCCTCGCCGTATTTCCATCCGCCGACTGGGATCGGTGAGAAGCCGGGTTGGGAATACCTGCCCGAACTGCGCCAAGACGAGGACGACCCGATGCTGGGATGGCTCTCCCAACTCGACTCCGCCAATCCGGAGAGCCGGCTGCTGGCGCTGCAGAAAGCTCCGCAAATGACGCCGGAAGTGTTATTGGCCCAAGCCAAAGCCGCCTTGGCGACCGACAAGCCGCAGTTGGCGGCGGCCTGTGTCGAGCAGATGCTGAACAACAACCCCTGGGAGTGGCGGGCGGTGTGGATGACCGGGCTGATCTCGTTGCGGGAGCGGGACTATGCCAGCACTCAAGCGTCGTTCAACGCCGTCTACGGCCAGT
>JAISCH010000043.1 GCA_031265725.1 Propionibacteriaceae bacterium | reverse complement strand
CAGTGACTCGGCTAGCAGTTTCTCGCGCTGTTTGGCGCTGGTGATCTGCCACTCTCGCTTCGGGTTTTGCCAGACTAGGCCTTGGTCGGCCAACTGGTTCAGCAGGCCCAGGCATTGCCCCAGCGGCAACTCGGCTTTGAGTGACAATTCGTCTACGGAACGGCTGCCTCGGCCTGGGATGGACTCGTAGAGGCGAAGCTCTGCGGGGCTGAGACCGTCGGTGAATCTCCACTCGGCTTTGGGGGTGGGCGCAGAACGGCTCAGTGGGCCGATTAGTTCCCGGACCTCGCCCGAATTGGTGACTAGGACAGCTTCGGCGTTGCGGATCGCCTGGTGTGGGCCGAAGGAACGCGAATTGGTCACCGGGCCGGGAACCGCCATGGTGATCCGGCTGATCGAATTGGCCCAGGCCAGCGTGTTGCGGGCACCAGAACGTACGGCAGCCTCCACTATCACCGTCCCCTGGGTCAGCGCCGCGATGACCCGGTTACGTCCCAGGAAACGCACCCTAGTGGGGTGCTCACCGGGGGGAAGCTCGCTGACCAACACTCCGCTCTCGGCGATCTGCCGGAAAAGTGGCTCATGGCTCGACGGATACGACATGTCGAGCCCGCCAGCCAGAACGGCGACCGTCGGGGTACGGCTGGACAGACAACCCCGGTGCGCGGCGGCGTCAATGCCATAAGCCCCACCCGAGACCACGCAGACCCCACCCTCCCCCAGATCAGCGGCGAGACTGCTGGCGGCATGCTCACCATAGGCCGAGGCGGCGCGCGAACCCACCATTGAGACCGATCTGCCGCAAAGCTCCGCCAAGTCGCCCGCACCCTTCAGCCACAACCCAAAGGGGACTCCGGACAATTGGTTCACCGGCTCCCCGCGATGCAGATCGGCCAGAGCGTCCACCCACTCAGCGCATCCGGGAACGTTGAAACGGATACCAGCCCGCTCAGCTATCCCCCGCACCCTGTCCAAGTCGAGAGCGGCGGCCTTCCGCGCCAGCGCCCCTTGAGAGGCGAGCAACGTCTCCCAGACCATTACCGGCCCGTAATCGACCACCGCCTGCGCTATCTCGGTCGTCGCTGGCTCAACCACACAAGCCAGTGCCATCCGGGCTGAATACTCATCCATCACAATTCCTCTCCGCGTCTCATTGCTAAGGCGGTGTGCAGATGCTCTGCCGAGGGCAGGTCTGCTTGGGCTAGATCGGCGATCGTCCAGGCCAGGCGGAGCACTTTGTCGACTCCGCGAGCCGAGAGCTGGCCGCGATTCACTGCCTCCTCTACCAATTCGATACCGACCGGCAACGGAAGTTCTCGTCGCAAGATCGCACCGGGGACTTCGGCATTGGTGCGCAACCCGTACTCTTTCAAGCGAGACGATTGCCGCTGCCGGGCCGCCAATACCCGTTCCGCTATCACGCGGCTGCCTTCCGCAGACTTCATCGCCGCGCGCAGGAACGAGGCCCGCAACGGACGCATGTGCTGGTGGATGTCCACCCGGTCCAGAATCGGACCGGAGACCCGCTCGGCATAGCGACGGATGACTCTGGGTGGGCATTGGCAATCAGCGCCCGGCGTCGATGACATGCCGCATGGGCAGGGATTGGCAGCCATGACCAACTGGAAGCTCGCCGGATACACTGCAGTCGCGGCGGCTCTGGCGATGACCACTTGCCCAGACTCGAGCGGTACCCGCAGCGCCTCCATAGCTTTAGGTGCAAACTCTGGCGCTTCATCCAGAAAAAGAACACCACGATGAGCCAACGACACCGCCCCCGGCGAGGCGATCCGCGAACCGCCGCCGACCAGCGCCGGCACCGTCGCATTGTGATGGGGATTGGCATAGGGCGGACGGCTGATCAGCGCGGCTATCTGTCTGCCCGCCAAGGAATGAATAGCCGAGACCGCCAACGCCTCTCCTGGATCGAGATCGGGCAGAATCCCCGGTATCCGCTCAGCCAGCAGGGTCTTCCCCACCCCAGGCGGGCCGTGCAGATAGATATGGTGCCGCCCAGCGGCGGCGACCTCGATAGCCCACTTGGCCTCCCGCTGCCCGGCGACATCAGCCATGTCCAGCTCAGTCACTGGAACGGACACACCCTCGTCCACAGCGGGGGCGCTGCTGCCCGCCCCACCGCGCAGCACATCGAACAATTCGGGTAGATCGCTCACCCCGGTGATGGACAGCCCCTCCACCAGAGCCGCCTCCCGCAGTTGCGCCGCTGGGACGATCACATTGTTGAAACCATGCTGCTGCGCCCCCAACAACGCCGGAAGCAGTCCGCGCACCGGGCGCACCCGACCGTCCAGGCTGAGCTCCCCCAGAATGACCCGCTCGGCCAATGCCTCATTGCCACACAATTCTTTCGCCGCCCCCATCGCCGCGACGATGCTCAAGTCGTAGTGGGAGCCAGCCTTCGGGAGCATCGCCGGAGACAGGTTTATTGTCACCGGATCAGAGGGCCAGCCCAATTTGACGGCGGCCATCGCCGCTTTACAACGCTCCTTGGACTCCGACAGGGCCGCGTCAGGCAGTCCGACCAGGATGGTCTTGGGCAGCCCGCAGCCGATGTGAACTTCCACCTCGACCATCGCTCCGACCAACCCGATCAGCGCCACCGACCACGCCCGGGCGGGGTTCACAGCCCTATTCCTTCCTTGTGAATGAGTTGCGGAGCAGCGCCATCAGTGAGCAGCACGCCAATCCCGTCGAAACGAAACTGCGGAGTGAAGACGCTCTGCGTCCGCAACCAACACACGGCCAGCGAACGCAGCTTGCGCATCTTGGTGACAGTGATCGCCTCCAACGGCGACCCAAATCCGCCGCCCCGGCGACACTTCACCTCGCAGAAAACCACCACTCCCGCCAAATCTCTCGCCACGATGTCGAGTTCTCCGCTGGCGCAGCGCCAATTGCGATCCAGAATCTGCCAACCCAGCGCGCACAGATGTGCCACCGCAAGGTCTTCACCGATCTGCCCAGTCTCTCGTCTGTCCACCGCATACCTCCACATCAAGCATTATGTGGAGAAGGACAGAAATTATTCAGCCAACCCTGAATCTGTGGATAACAAAATCGCTATCCACAGCCAGTTGGTTGGCCCAGAGGGCGCATAAGTGCGCGCGGCAGGCTTCCCCTGGAATCACTCAACCAGACCCACGCCTTAACGACTCCCGCGCAAACTCCGGGACTCCGGGCTCAGAGGTTGTCTGGGACGCTCAGGTCGGAGTGGACGATCTCTTCGATGGACACGTCGCGGAAGGTTAGCACCTTGGCACTCTTCACGAAGCGGGCTGGGCGATACATGTCCCACACCCAGGCGTCTCCCATTGAGACCTCGTAGTAGACGTCTCCGCCCTCAGTGCGGACTTTGAGATCGACCGTGTTGCACAGGTAGAAGCGCCGCTCAGTCTCCACCGCGTAGGTGAAGATGCCGACAACGTCTTTGTACTCCCGGTAGAGTTGCAACTCCAACTCGGCCTCGTACTGTTCCAAATCTACAGCGCTCATAACGTGTCAACCCTACCGCGCCGCTGGGACATTATCGAAGCTGAACCGATGCGCCGGACACGGCCCCAACCTGTCCAACGCCTGCTGATGCGTTTTAGTGCAATAGCCCTTGTGCACGTCGAATCCATATCCCGGATATTCCAAGTGCAATTGCTCCATCATCCGGTCGCGGGTGACTTTGGCCACGATGGACGCCGCCGATACGCACGCCGCCACCTGGTCGCCCTTCCACACCCCCAGGCTGGGGCAGGGCAGGCCGTCCAAGCCGAAGCCGTCTATCACCACGTACTCCGGGCTGGGAGACAGCCGCAGGACCGCCCGGCGCAGCGCGGAGAGGTTCGCCTGTTGGATGCCGAGCCGGTCGCACTCCGGCGCTGGGACCGCAACGCTTGCCCAGGCCAGCGCATGACTGGTTATCTCGGCGAATGCCGCAGTACGGGCGGCGGGAGTCAACTTCTTCGAGTCGGTTATGCCCAGAAGGTCGAGCTGCGGCCAGATCACCGCCGCCGCAACAAGCGGCCCGGCACAGGCTCCGCGACCGGCCTCGTCAGCACCGGCGATGAGTGAGAACCCCGCCGCGAACAACTCCCGCTCGTAGCTGCTGGTCATCCATTGACACAGGGTTGGATTTCCCCGTAGATCACTGGGTCAGTCGGTGGCGGCTCGGTTGGCTCGGGTATCTGGTCGAAACTGGGCGGCCGGGAGATGCCGGTGAAACGCGAGAAGGGATACACCCGCGCTATAGCCGTGCCCACCACGTCCTTTTTCGGCACGAAACCCATGATCCCCGGTGGCCCGCCATTCGTCGGATCGATCATATGACAGCGCGAGTCCGCCGATGAATTACGATGGTCGCCGAGCACGAAGACCCGATCAGCGGGGACTACCACATCGAACGAGGTGCGCGACGGGTCGACTCTCTCCCCGGTCACCGGATCCTGGTAGAGGTATGAGTCCTCCTGCAACGGCACCCCATTTATAGTGATCCGTCCCTGCGCGTCGCAACAGGAGACCCGATCACCCGGCATACCGATGACCCGCTTGATCAGATATCCGACGCTCTCATCCGGGGCCAGCCCGACGAAGACCAGCGTCTGCTCCCACCAGTTGTAGTCCGGCTGAATCTCATGCATCCAGTTCTGCGTGTCCTGGAAGACGACCACATCGCCACGGCTGAATCCGGTGAGTTTCTGCACCGCCACCCGGTCGTCGCGCTGGATGAGATTCTCCATCGAGCCGGAAGGAATCTCATACAACTGCACCACGAACACCCGGAGCAGGGTGGAGGCGAGCAACGCGCCGAGCATGACGATGACTATCTCACGCACCCAGGAGCCGAAGACTTGCAGCCCGGTGCGCTTGGGCTTCTCCGGCTTCACCTTCTCCGACTTGGCTTTCTTGCTCTTCTTCCCAGTCGGCTCTGGCTCAGGCTCTGGCACCGACTCTGGGATCGGAGCCGGAACGACCTCCGCCGGCCTGACCGGCGCGAAAGTAGGCTCGGGAATGGGTGCGGTCATAACCAACGGCTCAGTCGCCGGAAAAGGCTCAAGCGGGGGCCAAGGCTCCGCCGAAGCGAAAGTGTCGACTGGAATGTCGCCCCGACCAGTCACCGGCACCGGGTCAGAGACCACGCCGTGACCACTGTCAACAGGCTGCTCTACTATGGGTTGTCCGACAACAGGCTGAGCGCTGACGGGCTCTGGTTCAGGTTCGGCACCGAAAAGGTATAGATGCCCCGAGGACATCCCCTCGTCCAACCCTTCATCCACCACAGACTCCCGTTCCTAGCCAGGTTCAATCTAGCGGAAGCTCAGCCTCAACGGTCGCGCTTCTCCTTGATCTTTGCAGCTTTTCCGCGCAAACCGCGCAAATAGTACAGCTTGGCGCGTCGCACGTCGCCACGGCGCTCCACTTCGATCTTCTCAATGATCGGGGAGTGCAATGGGAAAGTGCGCTCCACACCGGCGCCAAAGGAGATTTTGCGCACGGTGAAAGCCTCGGATATCCCGGAACCAGTGCAGGAGATGCAGACACCGGCGAAAACCTGGATCCGGGAACGGGTGCCCTCAATAACTCGCACATGGACCCGTACCGAGTCGCCAGGGCGAAAATCGGGAATGTCGGTGCGGAGTGCCGCTTTGGAGACTTGCTCTACCAGGTTGCTCATCAGTTTTCCTCGCCAGTGCCACAGGTCACTTCGTCTAGTTGGATCGCCGTCGCAATATCCCCCTGTAGCAGGATGCCACGGCACGCAAGGACTAATCTTGCCACAAACCCCGACCTTGATGATAATCAGCGGGCCGGACGGACGATCAGTCCTCGGCAATCGACCGGAGGCTCGTCGTCCCGATTGGAAAGCAAAAGGTGGCCCCGGTTCGCACCGGAGCCACCAATAGCCGTCAGCTACTTGCCGTCGCCTTTGAACAGCGACGAGATCAGGTCGCGGTTCAACTGGGCGATGGCGTCGAGCGGGATTTCCTTCGGGCAGACCGCCGCGCATTCACCGATATTGGTGCAACCGCCGAAATTCAGCAGGTCGTGCTGTCCGATCATCCGCTTCACCCGCAGCGCCCGCTCGGGCTGGCCTTGCGGCAGCATAGCCAGATGGGTGATCTTCGCCGCTGTGAACAGCATGCCCGAGTGGTTGGGGCAGGCCGCCACACAGGCTCCGCAGCCGATGCAGGTGGCCGCGTCGAAGGCCCGGTCGGCCTTCCGCTTGCTCACCGCGTTGGCATGGGCATCCGGCGCAGCTCCGGTGTTCACCGAGACGTAGCCGCCAGCGGCAATGATCTTGTCCAACGCCGAACGATTCACCGCCAAGTCCTTGATGACTGGCAAGGGGCCAGCCCGCCAAGGCTCCACTGTGATCACATCGCCATCGTTGAAGTTACGCATGTGCAACTGGCAGGTCGTGGTCGCCACTGGGGAATCACCCCGGCCATGCGCAGCGCCATTGATGACGATGCCGCACATGCCGCAGATGCCCTCACGGCAATCATGGTCAAAAGCCACCGGATCGATGCCTTGGAGGGTCAATTCCTCGTTGAGCAGGTCGAGCATCTCGAGGAACGACATATCTTTCGACACCCCGCCCAGCTTGTACTCGACCATCTTGCCCGGCGCTTTCCCATTCGGTTGCCGCCAGACCCGCAGAGTCAGATTCATCAGATTCTCGCTCACTTGTAGCTCCTCTGCTTCAATTCGATGGCCTTGTAGGTCAAGGATTCTTTATGGAGGATGGGTTTCTCGCCATCACCGCCGAATTCCCAAGCCGCGACATAGAGGAAGTTCTCGTCGTCGCGCAGCGCCTCGCCGTCCTCGGTCTGCGACTCGGACCGGAAGTGGCCCCCGCAGGACTCGCGGCGATGCAAGGCATCGATACACAGCAATTCGCCCAGATCGAAGAAATCGACCAGCCGTCCGGCGCGCTCTAAGGTCTGGTTGAATTCCTCGTTCGCACCAGTGACCTTGACATCTCGCCAGAACTCCTCGCGCAGTTCTCGAATCTTGCCGATAGCTTTGATCAGGCCGGCCTCATTGCGTTCCATCCCGCAGTACTCCCACATGATAGAACCCAATTCCTTGTGGAACGAGTCGACCGTGCGAGTGCCGTTGACGCCCAGCAGCCGCTCAATCTGGCCCTTGACCGCGACCCTTGCCGCGACCACGGCTGGATTGTCCGCAGCCACCTTCGGGAAGCTCAGCGCGTCGGCCAAGTAATCGTTGATGGTGTTCGGCAACACGAAGTAGCCGTCGGCCAATCCCTGCATCAGCGCCGAGGCTCCGAGCCGGTTGGCACCGTGGTCGGAGAAGTTAGCC
>JAISCH010000016.1 GCA_031265725.1 Propionibacteriaceae bacterium | reverse complement strand
ACCTCCCGTCCGGTGGCGGGTGCCACCGTCCAGCAGTACGGCGAGGTCGAGGACTACCAGCTCGGCGTGGCGGCCTCGGTGGCACGCCTGCAGGCGCGCACGCTGGGGAACGTCCCGGCGAACGTGGGCCTGAGCCTGAGCAATGTGTCTGCTGCTGCACCCTCGCAGACCGCTGCGGCCATCCTGACCGACGATGCGAAGGGCTTTGTCGCGGCTGTCGTTGCGCACGCGGTCGCGGATCGCAGCCAGCCCGTCGTAGTGACGACGGACCAGGTGGGCGCGGCCACCGCGACTGACCTGGGCGGGTGGAAACTGTCCGACCGCTCCTCCACCGGCACGTATTGTTGGGACAGCGCGGGCAGCCCGGACAACACGGGTGACCGCCTGCCGACTGCGGTCGACTCCCAAGGCCGGACACTGACGGTTAGCCCGCCCTCGGGTGGACTTCCGCCCGGATTCGTCTGCCGGCTGACCTACGTCCCTCGGGGCGATACGGGCACCGCCTGGGTGACGGCCACCCCATCAGACAACGAGACGACACCGCTGCGGGCGCGGGAAGGCGCTTCGGCGGTGCAGTTGAATGTCACCGGGACTGTGCGGGACGCGAGTGGCGCGGAGGTCACATTGGCCGCCGAGGGCGAGAAAGTGACCTTGGAATTGACGCCCCAGCCTGGTGCGCCAGCGGACGGGGCACGGATTGAGTCGTCCCCGGACGGCGGGACCACTTGGACGAGTGCCGGGCAGAGCTTCGACTGCTATCTCAGTGACACTGGCGACTGCGAATCACCGCTTAGGGTCTGGGGCTTGGCGGCTGGCGGGTACAACCTGAAGGCGAAGATCGGCGACACGTATATCGCTAAGAAAGACGGCGGGGTGTCCGCTAGCGATCCGGTGCAGCTTTGGTTCGCGGACGATCCGGTGGACAACAAGTCATACATGACGGCCAGCGCAGACGCGAATCAGCGGGCCGACTATCTGGCTCCCGGCGTAGCGTCCGGAGCGTGGGGCAAGCAGACCGTAGAGGTCACCCTGCGGGATGTCGCGGACCGCGCCTACAAAGACGGGGCGACGCGGCTAAAGGCTGTCTCGCCGGTTGATGGCAGCAACGGCGTGCGTTATGCGACCAAGGACGCGGACCAGAAGGGCGTGTTCTCCTGCAAGGAGGCGCTGGACCAGAACGGCCAGTGCGCGAGCGGCGTCTACACTCTCGTCGTCTATGCCGAGACGGCTGGCGCGAAGCAAATCAAGGTGGACTACACCGCTGACGACCCAGCGGACTCGTTCGCCGTGAAGACGTTGCCGCTGGAGCCGCAGTCGGCGCGGCTGGACTATGTGGTGGTGACCTTCGTGGTGCCGCCGCCGTCCGCCATCGGCTCAGAATTCATCCTGAACGGCGTGGGGCAGAGCAACCCCGAATTCGACCCGGCCGGGGTGCCGGTCGACCACTCGGTCGGCTTCAGCTACAGCCCGGCAGTCCGGGTATGGGACGCTGCTCAGCGCAACCTGGTGGCAGATGCGAGTGTCCGGTTCGTCTTGAGCGACCCGGCCGGATTGACCTGCCCGGCCACGTTCGCCAACGGGACTAAGACGGTGACGGTGCCGTCCGGGTCCAATCCGGCGCTGGCTAGTTTCGGGGTCGCGGGCACGTCGCTGCTCTCCGGCGCGTTGGGTAGTTGCGTCGTCACTGCGGAATTGGCCGAAGGCAGTGTTTGGACGCCGGCCACCGGCAGCCCGAAGACCGTTACCTGGGTGGAAGATGTTCCGGTCGACTTCGCGAATTCCTGGTTCAACGTGTCTCCCGGCGATGTGGTGGCTGACGGCGTCGCCACCGGCACAGTCAAGGTGAGACTGGTCGATGAGAACGGCTATCTGATCACCAGCAAAGGCGGGTCGCTCATCGGGCACGGGCCGCAAGGGGTGGCCATCACGGTCGGCGCTTTCACCTATGACACCGTGGAAGGGGTCTACACGGCCGCATTCCGTGGCACCAAGGCTGGCGCGCATCTGATCACAGTGACCTATTCCAGCACGCAGACCCTGGCCAAGCAGGCGGGCGCGAACGACTTGGCCCACTTGGTCCCCGGACCGGCCGATCCGGCGCGGACCGCCGGGTCCTTGGTGGTGGGCGGCACCAGGCAGGCTAACGGCGTGGCCGCAGTGCCGGCCTATCTGGTGGTGCAGGACGCCTTCGGCAACGTGATCGCCGGTCATGCCGCCGCCGACTGCGGCTTCCAACTGTCGCCTGCGGGCACCCAGACGGTGTGGTTCGGGCCGGAGAGCAGCCGCAGCAACCCGGCAGTCGGGATCGGCACCGGCACCGGTGGCACCACCGGCGCGGACGGCCGCTGCACGGTCGAGGCGCGGTCCTTCACCCCAGGTCAGTACATGGTGGTCGGCAGCTTCGGCGGACAGAACTCGGCGGGGACAGCGGACGAGCACAAGGCCAAGTTCAGCGACGTGACGATTGACGCCGCCCACTCGTCGTGGGGCATCGCTAAGAGCCCGGTGAACGCGACGGCCAGCGAGGTCATCGCGGACGGCTTGGACTCGTGGACCGTCATCATCAACGGACGTGACGCGGCGGGCGCTGTCGCCAACATCCAAGACCTCCGGATCGAGTGGAAGCTCGGGGGCGCGCTGATGGGCTCCGCTGGAGTGACCACGGGCGTGACCGGGACCACCGACCCAGGTGTCGCGGTCTATCAGATCAGGACCACGACCTCCGGCGTGTACGAGGTGTCCGTCTGGGTGGGCGACGACCAGGTCGCCACTGTGCCGCTCGGGTCGGTGCGGACGCAGGATGCCCAGTTCGTCGCTGGTCCGGCCGCCAGTGGCACATTGGCCGCGAGCACTGGCCCACGCCTCTACACCGACACCTACGCGCAGAGCCATTCGGCGGCAGTCACCGTGTCTGACGCGAACGGCAACTTGGTGCCGAACACTCCGGTGCATTTCGCGCTGGACCCGGCCAAGGCGGCGCACTTCATCGGCGTGGGCGACACGAACCCGTGCGACT
Source organism: Propionibacteriaceae bacterium (assembly GCA_031265725.1). GTDB lineage: Bacteria > Actinomycetota > Actinomycetes > Propionibacteriales > Propionibacteriaceae > Propionicimonas. Next base: position 10,537 of record JAISCH010000016.1, on the reverse strand, counting down.
CTGGCGATGCCTCCGACTGCAAGTCGCTCACCTTGCAGACCGGGCCGTCGGGAGTGGCTGAGGCGCGCGTCGCTTCGTCGGCCTCCGAGACCACCACCGTCAGCACCTTCCTGGGCAGCGATGTGACCGGCCCGGCCACCGGCTCAGCGACTTTCCTATTCGAGGACACCGACCTGTGCGCGTCCTGCTCCACCTTCGAGATCACGCCCGATCCGGCGTCGAGCACCAGGGTGGCTGACGGCGTGCAGTCGTTCAGCGGCGTCGTCACTGTGCGCACCACCAGCAATGTGCCCGCAGCAGCCGGTTTCCAGGTGACGTTCGACGTTCCGGACGGCCTGGTGGTTACCGGGGACAACCGCACCGACAGCAATGGACGGGTAACGGTGGCGTTCACCACGCTGGTGGCGAAGAAGTACCGGGTCAACGCGCAGATCGTTGGCTCGAACATCCCAGTCGCGGATCAGGAGCTTACCTTCGTCCCCGGCCCGGCGGTGGCCGCCAGGAGCCAGTTGGACGTGTCCACTGAGAATGTGCAGGCAGACGGTGCCGCCTCGAACCGGGCCTGGGTGATCGTGCGGGACGCCAACAACAACCCAGTCAGCGGCCAGACGGTGTACTTCACGGTCGCGGAGGGCTCGACGGCTGTGGAGGGGCCGACTGCGAGCGCGGCCACGGCGGTGACCTGCGACTTCAGCTCGGCGACGAAGCCAGCTTGGTGTGACGCGCCGGGGAAGGCGCAGATCACCGTAACGTCCAAGGAGCCGGGGACGTTCGACGTACACGCCTACCTGGACGCGGCCGGTCAGTTGGAGGTCTCGGCCTCCCCGAAGCAGTTGCAGTTCGGGGCGGGCGAGCCGGACCCAAGCCGGTCCGGACGGACGGTGACTCCGAGCACCGACTCTGCCGACGACCCGCAGGGGGAGGTGTCGGTGTCGGCCAACGGTTCCGACCAATACACGGTCGATGTAACGGTGCGGTCTTCGGCCGGAATCTTGGTGGACGGCGCGACGGTGCGGCTCGCCCCGGTGGGCGACGCCACCGGCCTGACAGTGCTCCCTGGGGTCGGCACGGTCTCGACCGGGACGCCGCTGGCACCAGTGTGGGGCCATTTCACCTGGAGGGCTACTAGCACTGTCCGCAGCACTTACACCGCGTGGGTCGAGGTCTGGGTCTTAGGCGCGTGGGCGCGGATCGGTGACCCGGTGACGTTGCGGTTCAGCGGCGATGTTCCGGACCCGTCGGCCTCCTGGCTGGTGCAGCCCAGCCCGGCATTGGCCAACGGCACGAGCCAGGCAGTCGTGCGGGCGCAGTTGCGGGACGCGAATCAGAATGTGGCCGAGGCTGGCACAGTGGTCTTCCACGTCCCGTCCGGCTTGACGGCGACGGCGGGCGGCCTGACTGTAGTGGGAGGCCCGGGAGCGACCATCGAGGTTCCGGTCGCCATGGGCGTCGCCCAGATCGGGGTGACTACGACGCTCAAGGGTGTCTACACGGTGACGGCCGGGATCAAGGGCAACCCGGAGGCGCAGATCAACCTGGTCCGGAACGGGGACGCGGCGAATTCGACCCAGGTGGATGACCAGGGCCGGGTCCGGGTGACGTTCGTGAGCGACGCCTTGGACGAGGGCAACTCGGCGCTGTCGATAACGACGGCTGGCGACACCAAGTTGGTGGGCGGCCAGGACAAGCACCAAGCTCAGGTGGTGTTGCGGGACGCGAACAGCAACCCGGTGGCATCGACCCAGGTGACGTTCCAGTTGGCGCGCGGGACCGCCGCTGGCCCGACCGAGGCGTATCAGACGGTGGTCACGGACGTGACTTCGGACGCGAACGGCGTGGCGACCCACGACTTCGGCTCACTGCTGGACGCCGAGGGGAACCACCAGGCCGGTTGGGTGTGGGTGAAGGCGCTGGCGCTCGGTGCGAACGGGCCGACCGACTGGCGCGCCATCGGCCAGCGGATCGAGGGCGGCGTTGTGGTGGCCCCGCAGCATGAGCGGGGCGCGCGGTTCAGCCCCGGGCCGATTGACCCGTCGAAGCTGGTGTTCGAGACCTGGACTCCGGCAGTGCTGAACAATATGACGGACCAGTCTTGGGCGCGCGTGGTGGTGCGGGACTCCGAGTCTCAGGGGATCGGCGGGGTGGATGTCACGTTCACGCTGCCAACCACCCAACCAGACACGGCGGGCACCCCGGTCTTCGTCGGCGGTTCGACACCGCCCACGGCGAAGACGGTGACAGTGACGACCTGTGATTACGACTTGGATCCGGTTCCGGCACGCTGTGAAGTAAACGGCGTCTACACGCCGGGGCTGGCCTATGTGGCGATCGTCTCCGACCATGAGGGGACTTTCCCGGTGACCGGCACCATCGACGGTGGCGCGGCGGGGACCATCCAAGCTGGCGAGGGTCCGGTGACCTTCGACGCGGGTGTCGCCAGCGCTGCGGCGTCATGGTTTGAAGTGGAGCGGACGGATGCCGCTGCTGCGGTGGTGCGCGCGAACAACGTCGACTCGTACACGTTGACGGTGACGGTGATGAACGGCGAGACCGGAGCTTCGCTGAAGCCGGTGGCCGGCGAGTGCGTGACTCCGGTGCTGCCTGCCAATATGACGGTGAAGAACGGGCCAGCGACGCAGCCCGGCGTCTGCCCACCGGGTTCGTATATCAGCGGGGTCGATGGCACGGTGGCATTGGAGATCGTGACGACCGTGGCCGGGACGCACAACGTCGGGGCGAGCCTGGGCGGGTCACGGATTGCGACCCAGCCGCACGGTTCAGCCGTGACGTTGCCGACCAGGTTCGTCGGCGGTGAGCCGTCGTCGGTCACCAGCGAGTTGACCAGCCCGCCAGGGCCGATCCGGGCTGACGACGCCAATGGCCTGACAGTGGTGGCTTCAGTGCGCGACGAGTTCGGCAATATCGCGTCTTGCTGGTCGGGTGCCGTCCAGGTGCCCTGCCTGGTGGACTTCTGGGTAGCAGAGAACACTTGGGCCGGGACTGGCGCAGCGAGAGTCAACGGCCCCGGTTGGTTCCAGGCGGAGACGGTGATGCCGGATTACGACACTGCGGTGCAAGCCCCGAATGCGGGCACGGCGCGCGCCAGCTATCGCGGCGTCGAGGGCAGCTATGAGGTCAAAGCCAGAGTCAACGGCCAAGACATCACCATTGCGGACGGGATACCGGCTCCGGCCGGGACGCCGGGCCTGGTCGGGTTGGTGTTCACCGACTCCACCGCGCCGAGCGAGCCGACGACTAATCCCTCGAACGGTCAGCATGTGGCCGGTGCGGTGGACCCGAGTGACGAGGCTGACGCGCAGAACGGCGAGCTGGAGGTCGTCGTCATGGATCCGGTGACGGACGCGGAGGTCAACAGGTGCCCGGTGCGCGTGGATGGCACCTTCGACTGCCCGATTGTCCCGGCGCTGCCGGACGGTGCCGAAGTGGTCGTGGTGATCGTCGATCAGGCGGGCAATGTGTCCGATGAGCGCACGGTCGTGGTCGATGCCACGCCTCCGCAGGTGCTTGGTCCCGCACCGAGCGAGGGCGAGACCTTGACCGGCGTCGGTGACGAGGTCGGCGACAAGATCATCGTCAAGGACGAGAGCGGCACCGTCATCTGCGAGACGGTGGTCAACCCCGGCCTGACCTGGGAGTGCGCGTTGACGCCAGCCCAAGAGGTCGGGGACTTGGTGACGATCATCGAGCAGGACTCGGCTGGCAACCAGACCACTAAGCCGTGGCGGATCGGCGTCCCGGAGGTGACTGTCGCCTTGCCGAGCCTGTGCAACGGCGAGGAGCAGATCGTCACTGGGATCAACTTCCAGCCCGGCGAGGAAGTGACCATCGCGCCCTCCGACGAGTTGGCGGTGAGCACTCAGATTGCTGACGCGGACGGCACGGTGGTCTTCCGCTGGGAGATTCCGCCGACCTCGCCGCAAAGTGGGTATGTCATCACGCTGAGCGGTCCAATGTCTGGCTCGTATCAGGCCGAGTACACGGTCTACTGCACACCGCCGTTGCCGTTGACCGGCGCGGACGGTGTGGGCGAGAGGCTGGCGATAGCGCTCAGCCTGCTGGCTGGCGGCTTCCTACTGGTGCTGGCCACCAGGCGGCGGAAGAAGGCTGCGGACCGGGCGGCCTGAGACCTTCGGCCTGGGCGGTGTCGCGGAATGGGTCCGTCCAGGCAGGTTCGGCGCTTTGCTGATTCAGTGGCCGTCGGTGCAGTGGTTATGCGTCGGCGGCTCAGTCAGCGCCGAGGGAGAACGCTGCTTCCATGTCCAGGGCTGAGTAGGCCCGGAAAGCGATATGGGTCTCGGTGCTGCGCACGCCGGGAATCTTGTTGAGCTGATCGGCCACCGTCACTGCCACGTTATCGATGGAACTCACCCGGACCATCACGATCAAGTCGATCTTCCCGGTGGTGGAATAGACTTCGGAGACGCCGTCGAGGTCGGCGATCTGTTGGGCCACGTCTGGGATACGAGCGGTGTCGGCGTTGACGAAAACAATCGCGGTAATCATGTAAGTATCCTAAAGTATCCTAACTTCGCTTGGGGGCTGGGTCGCGCTGGTCCTCGCCCCACACCACGGCGCTGAGCGAGTCGACGCCGATGTGCAGCGGCCAGGACCAGTCGCCGGTGATGGAGATCAGCCGCACTCCGGGGCGTTCCAACCAGTTCGCAATGAGTTGGATTTCCTCGGTCAACGCCGGATTGCCTGCCAAGGTGGTGTCGGCGCTGGCCAGGGCCGCCTCAGCCACCGTGACCGGTGACTCGCCTGGCTTGGCGAGGGCCGCTGCGGCCAGCCGGCCCTGCCGGATCACATGAATCTCCCAGCCGCCGTCCCCCTGGCAGGCGGCGACTATCTCCGCGCAGCCGGACAGGCTGGCCAACCGATGATGCCGTAAAACTGCGCGGGCCAGCGTGTCGAGCCGGTTGACCACTTCGGCGGCTTCCTCGAAGCGTTCTTGGGCGGTGAGCGCGCTGATACTCGGCTGGGCGGCCCGCAGCGCCGGACGGATATCGCTGGTCATCGCTTCCCGCGCCGCGTCCACTGCCCCGGCGTAGTCGGCGGCGCTGATCCGCAACTGGCAGGGGGCCGGGCAGCGTCCCAATTCGGCCAGGGCGCAGGCCGGAGCGGGCTTGCTGAGGCTGAGCTTCGCCTTGCAGGGCCGCAAACCGGAAGCGTCGCAGAGCGCCCGGATCACGTCCTCGGCCTGGGCGGTGTTGCGGAACGGGCCTAGGCAGGTGTCGCCCGGCTTGGTCTTGCGCACTATCGCCAGCTGGGGGAAGGCCTCGTCGGTGAGTTTGACCCAGGACTGGCGCTGGGGGAATTTGGAACGACGGTTGTAGCGCGGCGCGTGGGTGGCGATCAGGCGCAATTCCAGAATCTCCGCCTCCAACTCGGTGCGGCACACCGTCGTCTCCACTCCGGTTGCGATGCGTAACAGCTCGTCTATGCGGGACCGGGTCTCGGCGGCGGTGAAATAGCTGCGCACCCGGCGAGAGATATTGCGGCTCTTCCCGACGTAGAGCACTTGCCGCTGGACAGCGCCGGAGCGGCTGGGCAGGTCAGCGATGAAGCAGTAGATGCCGGGCGCTTTCGGCAAGCCGTCGGCCAGCCAGCGTTTGGCCCGGCGCTGCTTGGGGCTGTGGCTGAACTCTTGCAGGTCTTCCAAGGTGAGCACCCCGAAGCTGCCCGCTCGCTCCATTAACCCGTGCAGCACGTCCATCGTCGCCTGGGCATCCGCGAGGGCGCGGTGGTTGGGGGTCGCCTGGGCGTGGAAGTGGTTTGCCAGCGTCCCCAGGCGGAAGTTTGGCACCTCGTCGCGCAGCAAGGCTTGGCGGGCCAGCGTCACCGTGTCGATGACGACCGGCTTCGGCCACTCGTAGCCGAGCTGGAGGCTGGCCCGTTTCAGGAATCCAATGTCGAAACTGGCATTGTGGGCGACGAACACGCAGCCCTCGCTGAAGGCCAGGAAGCTGGGGAAGACGCTCTCCAGGCCGGGAGCGTCAGCGATCATCGAATCGGAGATCCCGGTGAGCACGGTGATCGAGGCCGGGATGTGGCTGCCCGGATTGATCAGGGTCTGGAATTCGCCGACGACCTCGCCACCGCGCACCTTGACTGCTCCAATCTCAGTGATGGCGGACTCCTTGCCGGTCCCAGTCGTCTCCAGGTCGACCACGCAGAAGGTGACTTCGGACAATGGCTCGCCCAAGTCAGCGAAAGTCGGCTGCAGGGGTGGTGTCGGGGGCTGCCGGACAGCTTTCCCCAAGTCTTGCCGAATCACATATCCCAGCGTAGACCGGGGCTGGGACATTTCCCGAAGGGCGGTCCGATGCCCGGCCGGACACCGTTCGTTCACCCACCTTGGAATCGACCGCTTAAGTTGTCTGACAATCCAGGCTCAGGCACTTGGCGGCCCAAGTAGAATTGAGCGGGTTCGGTTTGGCTGGCAGAGCGATAGTAGTGCGGAAAGTGACTGAGTGGTCAAGATGCGGGTTGCGCTAGCACCCCAACTTCCCTTAGAGTTTTCTCAGGTTTACTTCAGCCTTTCTCCACTAGGGAATCAAGTACAGGAGCAGTTGTTTATGCGTCGTAGTTGCGTGGTCCGGGTTCTATTCGCCCTGCTGACTGCTGTGACGCTGATGTTCGCCAGCTTCTCCATCCCCACTGCGACCGCCGATCCGAGTGAGCTAGACGCGGCAAAGGAAAAGGTCAAGCAGCTTGAGGTCGAGGCCAGCCAGATCGATGAGGACTACGACGAGGCCAAGATCAAATTGGAGGACGGCAAGCGCCGGGTCGCCCAGTTGCGCAAGGACATCGCTGAGCAGCAGGCTGAGGTCGACCGGCTCAGTGCGGACGCGCGTTCCATCGCCTTGATCCAATTCCAGGGACGCGGCATCGACCCCAGTGTGCGAATCTTCTCCGATGCCGATCCGGAAGCGCTGTTGGGCCAGATCTCCACCGCCAACAAGGTCGATCAGAATTTGAACAGCACCCTGCAAGAGCACCAGCTTCAACAGGCCGCGCTGTCCGACATGCAGCGCACTCTCAATGCCGAGGTCGAGGCGCTGGACGCCGACGAGAAGCGGATCGCGGCGTTGGAGACCGAGATCAAGAGCAAGTTGGGCGAGGCCAAAGAGTTGGTTGACGAGCTCAGCCTGCAAGCCCTGGCTGATCTCGACCAGGCTGACGGCGGCTCCGCCGACTTCGATATCAGCAGCCTCTCCGACGACGAGGTGAACGCGAAAGTCCTCGGGGCGATCAAATACGCGGTCTCCAAGGTGAAGCGCGGACAGTACGTCTGGGGAGCTTCCGGGCCGAACGGTTTCGACTGCTCCGGGCTGATGCTGGCCGCCTATCGCAGTGTCGGGATTCGGCTGCCACACTCGTCCAAAGCCCAGTCGCGGGTTGGCCGCGCAGTCTCCCGCAGCGAGTTGAAGCCCGGCGACCTGATCTTCTGGTATCACCCGGTCCACCATGTCGGCATGTATATCGGCGGCGGCAAGATCGTCCATGCCCGCAACACTCGTTCCGACTTGGTCATCCAGACCTTGAACAGCTATCCAGCCCCTTACGCCGGGGCGCGGCGAATAATTGGCTGAGCGGGTTATGCAGCCCATGGCGCTGCGAGTTTTTTTTAGCCTGTTAGCCCTGACGCTCTTCGGGGCTTGCACCGCGCCTGGTCCAGATCCATTGGCTTGTGATTCAAGCGCTTTGGCTACGGCGCTGAGCCAGAGCATCCGGGCCAAGGACCAATCCGGGTTCGAGGCGAATTTTGCCCGTTCCACCGTTGGGCAGCGGTTGGCGAAGCAATGGTTCAACAATCTCACCGAATTGAATGATGTCTCGTTCGCTGCGCTGCCCGGTGGCGACAAACTCAAAGTCACTTGGTCAGTGGAAGGGTCTAGGCAGCCCTCGGTCCACACCATCGCCCCCAGAATGGTCAGGGTGGGGGAGCGCACCCTCATCATGGAGTTGTTCGACGCGGAGAATCCGCCGATCTGGATTTACGGGCAGATCACGGTGAGCAACAACAAGGTCGGCACGCTGATCGCCTCCGAGCGGGTGAGCGACGACCAGGCAAAGGTCTGGGTGAAGCGGATGGCCGCCGCCGTGGTGGCGATCCAGAAGGTCAAAATGGGCGACTTGAACGCCGACTGGAACCAGCAGTTAGTAGTAGAGCTGCCCAGGGACACCCATGAGTATCAGCGCTTGGTGAACATGGACCCGGTGATCTCCTCGGCGGCCACTGAATGCGAGTCCGGCGCGATCCGGATCGTCATCAATCCGGCCTCCCTGGAAGTGCCCGACCAGGTGGGCGAAGCGCTGATGCTGCACGAGGCCGTCCACGCCTCCACCTCGTCGCCCTGCCTGGACACAGGCGCGTTATGGGCCTCAGAGGGCTTGGCTGAATGGGTGACGGCCAGCCAGTACAAGAGCACCGCCACCTCCAACCAGACCATCGTGGAGACCTACCTGGTCCGCCACGGCGTCCCCGCCAGCCTCCCCGTTGACGCGGCCTTCGCCGGTGACAAAGACGATGTAGCCGCCGCCTACGCCCTCTCCCAATTCGCCGTCCAAGTAGCCGTAGACAAACTAGGCGAAGAAGAAGCCCTAGCCGTGGTCGGCAAACTCTCCCGCAGCAAAGATGGAGCCGCCCCAGAAATGCTCTCCGACCTGACGAGTTGGTACCAAGCCGCCCTAAAGAAACTGAGCAAGTAGCCGTCGTCCAATAGTTTGATCCCAGCCACCCGAGCGATCACGATGGTAGGTACCTAGACCTTTTGCGCAGGTACGTTCCCAATAAGTTATTGCGCATAATCTTGCGCATTTGGCTGTTGTGAAGATACGGTTACATTTGTGATTAGGAACGAGGTTCGGACAGTTCAGCAACTCGGGGCTGCTGTGCGGCAGGCGCGGCTCGACGCCAGGTTGACCCAAGCTGAGTTGGCTGAGCGCGCCGGGGTGTCTAGACGATGGCTCAGCATGGTGGAGAACGGCCAGAACCGGGGCGCCGAGTTCACTAAGGTATCGAAGGCCCTGGCTGTGCTGGGCAAGCAATTCGCCGTCGTGGACGCACCCGCCCGGCCAAGGACATCGCTGCCGTCTTGGCTCGCTGGGGGTGGAACCGATGGCTGACAAGCAATTGTCTGTGCTTCTTGATGGCCGCGAGGTCGCGGTCGTCACGCAGGCAAACACCGGTAGACGGGAGTTGAAGTATGCGTCCGATCCCAGTACCGTTCCACTCTCACTATCCATGCCAATAGCACAAAGGACGCATGGTTATCGCGCAATCGACCCGTATCTGGAAGGGCTACTCCCCGACAACTCCGACGAGAGGGTGCGGCTGGGGCGCAGATTCTCGGTCTCGCCGCGAAACCCGTTCGCGCTACTCACCCATGTCGGCCTCGATTGCGCCGGGGCCGTCCAGTTCTGCGACCCTGGGCGGGTGGACGAGGTATTGGGTCGGCCCGGCGAGTTGCTCCCCTTGGACGAGGCCCAGATCGCCCGCCGTCTGGAGCGGCTGCGCACCAACCCGGAGGACGGCTGGACGGCCTGGGGCGAGACGTGGTCGCTTGCCGGTGCGCAGTCGAAGTTCGCCCTAGCCAGAATGGAGGGCGGCTGGGCTGCGGCCACTGGGTCGGCTCCCACGACTCATATCTTCAAGAGCGGGGTCTCAGGCTTCCGCCTGCAGGCACTCAACGAGCACATCTGCATGAAGGCTGCGGCAAACCTTGGGCTGCCTGCCGCCAAGACCGAGTATTGGCAGTTTGGTGACGAGCCGGCCATCGTCGTTGAGAGGTACGACCGCCAGATCGCATCCGATGGGGCGGTTTCGCGGCTGCACCAAGAGGATCTATGTCAGGCGCTGGCGGTCATGCCGGAGAACAAGTACCAGTCCGATGGTGGCCCGACTGCGTTGGACATGCTGACTCTCGTCGGAGACAATGCCGGGCTGGACGCCCAGGCGCAGCTTTTGGCGTACTTCGCCTTCAACTACCTCATCGGAGCCCCAGACTCGCATGCGAAGAACTTCTCGGTGATGCTGGGGGGCATCGTGACGCTCGCCCCGCTATACGACGTGGCTTCCTCCATGCCCTACGACTTCAACACAAGATCCGGTTTGAATGAACTGGCCGTGAAAATCTCCGGCCACAATCGGTTTGGAACTATCCGAGACGAGCACTGGGCCGAACTGGCCGGAAAAGCAGGCTTTCAACCCGACCGCGCCGTCGAGATTGTCCACCACATAGCTTCCACCCTTCCCGACGCCTTGTCGGATGCCGTCTCCGCCCCAGACTTGCCTCCCGAGAAATCCGAGTTGGCAGACCGTATGTTGCCCCGAGTAGCTGAGCTCTGCGCCAAGGCGCTGGGCAGCGCGGCGATTGTCTAGCTGAGCAGATAGTTTTCACCAAGGTTGCTGTGCTGGCCCATCAGAGAGTCAAGGGTGTGATGGCCAGTGTCCGTTTCGTCTGGTTTGTCCGTTTTATGGTGGTTGGGGGCATGGTTGAGGAGAAGTTGATTT
>JAISCH010000297.1 GCA_031265725.1 Propionibacteriaceae bacterium | reverse complement strand
GATCATCCCCCAGGAGCCGGAATTCGCCTTGGAGATGTCGGTGATCGACAACATTTTCCTGGGCGTTCCGCTGAAGAAGGGTGTGCTCCTGGACCACAGACAGATGCGCGAAGTGGCCGCGAAGGCCTTGGACGCGGTGGGTGTCCAGGTGAATCCGCGCACCAAGATCGCCGAGTGCACCATCGAGGAGCAGCAGCTTCTCGCCCTGGCCAAGGCTCTCTTCATTGAGGATGCCAAGGTCATTTTCCTCGATGAGATCACCGCATCGCTCTCTGCCGCCCGCAAGCAGCAGATCCTTGAGTTGATGCGGGTCGAGGCAGAGCAGAACAACAGGGCTTTCGTGCTGATCTCGCACCGCATCAGCGAAGTGATCACAGTTTGCGACCGGGTCTCCGTGCTGCGTGACGGCAAACGTATCGACACAGTGCGCATCGCCGACACAACTGCGGCTGAACTCGCCGCGATGATCGTCGGCGGCGATATCCACTCCCCCGAACTGGACGAGTCGGTGGAGTTCGGCGCGGAGATCCTGCAGGTCCAGAGCCTCAGCAAGGAAGGCGCCTTCGAAGACGTCTCGTTCACTCTACGCAAGGGGGAAGTGCTTGGTCTCGCCGGGCTTGACGGCTCCGGCAAGGACGACGTTATGAACGCCTTGTACGGGCTGGTGAAGGTGGACGAGGGGAGCGTCACCGTGAACGGGCGGACGGCGCGAGTCAAGTCGCCGGGAGTGGCCCGCAAGCTGGGCGTTGCCTACGTGCCGAAGAAGCGCGAGGAACTTGCGATCATCCACGGCATGAGCGTGCAGGACAACATCCTGTTGCCGGTGTATTCGACAATCCGCAACAAAGTCGGCCTCATCAACCGCCGCCGCGCCAAGGAGATGGTGGAGACCCGGATGAAGGTGCTGCCGTTCAAGGCGCGAAGCCTCGGCGTCAATATCGACTTCCTCTCCGGCGGCAACCGGCAGCGGGTCGTCATCAACCGGATGGCCTTGCTCAGTCCTGACGTTTTCGTGCTCCATGAGCCGACTCGCGGCGTCGATATCGCCAGCAAGCCTGACATCATCGCCACTGTCCGCAACGATCTGCGCGACGGCAGCGGCATCATCCTCACCTCGGAGAGCGAGGACGAGTTGGTCGACTTGTGCGACCGGGTACTGGTCTTCTTCCGGGGCAAGTGCGTTAGGGAATTCGTCCGTGGAGAGGCGGACTTCACCTCGGGCACCATCTACAACAGCCTTCAAGGAGTCGAGTCATGAGTCTGGATCAGGGTGCCGCGATGGTCGTCGGCACCGACCGCAGCTTCACCGTTCAGTCAGTGGTCCGCAACATCGTCGGGAACCACTTGATTTGGCCCCTCCTCGGCCTGTTGATCATTCTGGGAACGTTCGTTGACGGGTTCTTCTCGCCGCGCAACCTGGTCAACGTGCTCTGGGGTTCAACCCCATTGGCTTGCATGACGCTGGGAATGTTCATGGTCATGGTCCTCGGCGCTCTCGATCTCTCCATCGAGTCCACCTTCGCGGTGGCACCGGCCATGGGTCTGCTGGTCATCATGTGGTGGTTCCCCGAAGTGCCTTGGCCGGTTGCGATCCTGACGATGTTCGCGGTGGCGCTTGTCATCGGCCTGGTCAACGGGTTTATCGCGGTTAAGGTGGGGGTGACTCCGTTCCTCGTCACGCTGGCCACCATGCTCACCCTGCGCGGTGTTGTGGTGTGGTTGATCCCGGAGGGCGTCTACGCGCTGCCTGCTGGCGTCACCTACTGGGGAGGCGCACGGATTTTTGGTGAAGGCGAGATGAATCGTAACGGCATCCCGGTAGCGATCATCATCGTAGTGGCGCTGATGGTGGTGATGGCCGTCGTGATGAACTCCACGGCGTTCGGCAAGTCGGTCTTCGCCATCGGGAACAATGAGCCGGCCGCCTTCGTAGCCGGTATCAATGTGCAGCGGGTGAAGATCACCTGTTTCGTGCTTGCCGCGCTGTTCGCGTCCGTCGGCGGCCTGTTGCAAGTGGGCCGGTTGGACTCGGTGACAGCCACCATGGGTGATGGCGACATTATGAATGTATTCGCCGCAGTCACCTTGGGCGGTACTTCTATGCAAGGCGGGCGGGGCCATGTGTCTGGCATCTTGGGCGCGGCCTTGCTGATCACCGCGATTGAGAACATCATGAATCTGCTCGGTGTCGAGCCGTCGATCCGCCGGATCATCTTCGGCCTGGTGCTGCTCGCCGCCATCTGCCTGGCCTCCATCCAGGAGCGGATGGCCAGGACGAACGCCTAGCGGAGGTCTTTCAGCATGGGTGAGCCATTAGCCATCGGTCTGGACATTGGTTCGAGCACCACCAAAGCGGTGGCTTTCGACACCAGCGGGAAGGTGGTCGCCACCGCAGTCCGCGACTCGGTGAATATCCAGCCTAGGCCGCGCTGGGTGGAGCGCGAGCCAGCCATTTTCAAAGCGATGATTTTCGAGGTGCTGTCTGACCTCGCCGCGCAGTTGGTCGGGGCCGACATTGTCGGCATCTCCCAAGCCGCGCACGGCGACGGCATCTGGGTTTTGGACCAGGCGGGGGAATTGTTACGACCGGGAATCCTTTCCTTGGACTCCCGGGCCAGGGCTATCTTCGCTGAGTTCTCCGCCGAGCCGCTGTCGTCCCAATTGATCGAGAAAATCGGCCAATTGCCGATGGTGTCCAGCGCCGGTCCGCTGCTGCGTTGGTTGAAGGAGAACGAGCCGGAGGTCTATCCACGAATCCGCCACCTGCTCTTCACCAAAGATATCGTCCGCTACTGGCTGACCGGCGATATCGCCCAGGACTACACCGAGGTCAGTTCCGGGTTCACCGACGTGAAGACGCAAGCTGTGGCACCCGAGATCTTCGACCTTTACGGCGTACCGGAATTGGCCGGCACAGTTCCCAAAGTGCTCCAGTCGACGCAGTTGGCGGGCGGGTTGACTGCCGAGGCGGCGCGGGCCACCGGCCTGCCGAAGGGCCTCCCGGTGGCCGCCGGGCTGCACGACATCGTCGCCGGATCGGTCGGAGTGGGCGCGGTCCACTCCGGAGACGTGTCAGTGGTGGCGGGCTCGTATTGCGTGAACCAGTACATCACTGACGCTCCGCTCATCGGGGACTGGATGACCCGGTCCTTCGTCCGCAAGGGGCTGTGGAACTCGATGACCGCCAGCCCTTCCTCGTCCACCAACATGGACTGGTTCGCCCGGGTGCTGCTCCCCGACCTGGTGGAGTCGTCCCGGGCCGCTGGGAGCGGGTCTTTCGGGTTCCTCAACACCATCCTGGACGATCTGCCACCGCTGTCGGGCGACTCGCCCTACTACCTGCCGTTCCTGTACGGCTCCCCGCTGCCGGTCGACGCCTCCGCTGGGATAATCGGACTGCGCAGTTGGCACACCCGCGCTGACGCGGTGCGGGCAGTCTTCGAGGGCATCGCGCTGAATCACCGCTACCACCTTGACCAACTTCCGATCCCGGATGCCGCTATTCCCAAAGTGATGGGTGGCATTTCCCGCAACCCGGTCTGGAGTCAATTGATGGCGGACCTGCTGGGCCGGGAGATCGAGGTCTCTTCCGCTGCTGAGCCGGGCGCGCTCGGTGTTGCTATGGCCGCTTTCGTCGCCGCTGGAGTCTACGCTGACCTTGACGCGGCGGTTGCCAGCATGTCCCGTCCGGGACGCCTGGTCACCCCCGATGCCGACGTGTCGTTGATGGAGGACCGCTACAACCGCTACGTTACTTTGTTGGGGGCGCTGACCCCTTGGTGGGAGGCGTGATCGCCGGTCGGCTGGATCAGTCCATATCATCCTTGGGCGCTATATTAGGAGGCTTTCAACACTAGGCTGGGGCTATGCATATCATCTTGGCTAACGACCACGCCGGAGTGGAGTTGAAGCAAATCATCGCTGCGCACCTCACCGAGTCGGGGCACAGCTACACTAACCTGGGCACTGATTCCACTGCCAGCACCGACTATCCGTTGTACGGCTCGAACGCCGCCCGGATGGTGGCGGCCGGGGAGGGAGACTTCGGTATCTTGATCTGCGGGGCAGGAGTGGGCATGTGCATCTCGGCCAACAAGGTGAGGGGGGCGCGCTGCGTGCTGGCCACCGAGCCTTTCACCGCGCACATGGGCCGGGCGCACAACAACGCGAACCTGCTCGCGCTGGGTGCCCGGGTCGTCGGGCCGGATCTGGCCAAGGCTATCGTGGACGAGTTTCTGGCCACACCGTTCGAGGGGGGCGAGCGGCACTCCCGGCGAGTGGACGAACTGGCCGAGTTGGACGCTGGTGCCCAACTTCCGCTGCCGTGAACCGTTGAGTCCAACTGGATCGACAAGGCCGCTAGTACTGCCAAGTCCTGCCTGGTGGCTGTGCTAGTATTGTGATATCAATTTGATATCAGTTTTTCTGAGTTCTCGGATGAGGTCTCGGGCGGCTAGTGGATTAAAGAGAGGTAGCGATCATGAGCACAGCTAGTGTTGGGAAACCAGTGGGGCATGAGGGGGCGCGGATAGATATCAGCGAGCGGGCCGCGTTCTCGGTCAGTGGATGGGCGGCGCTTTTGGTCTGCATCGCCCTGCTGGGCTGGAGCGTTTGGGGCTTTGTGACCTTCGGCAATGATGCGGAGAAGGGGAAGTTCGATGTCGTGCTGCTCGTATTGTCGATCATCGCAATAATAGTTTTCACGCTGGGAAGCACGGCGGTGCGGATCGTCAGCCCAGGTGACACCAAGGTTTTGCAGTTCTTCGGTCAGTATGTGGGGACGGTGCGCAAGACTGGCTTGCGGATGACGATCCCCTTCGTCGTGCCGAAGAAGGTGTCCATCAAGGTGCGTAACTTCGAGACCAACGAACTCAAGGTGAACGATGCCAATGGCAACCCGGTGAATATCGCCTCCATCGTGGTCTGGCAGGTCGCGGACACCGCGAAGGCTGTCTTCGCCGTCGAGCAATTCGAGGATTTTGTCGCTATGCAGGCTGAGTCCGCGCTGCGGCATGTCGCCTCCACCCATCCCTACGACACCACGGAAAACGGTGAGGAATCGTTGCGCGGCTCCACTGATCTGGTCGCGGAGGAATTGGCCCAGGAAGTTGCCGCCCGGATCGCCATCGCCGGTTTGGAAGTGGTCGAGGTGCGTATCTCGTCGCTGGCCTATGCCCCGGAGATCGCCCACGCGATGTTGCAGCGCCAGCAGGCTGCGGCGGTCATCGCCGCCCGCGAGCAGATCGTGGAGGGAGCGGTCTCAATGGTGGAAGCCGCGCTGCGTCGGCTGGAGGCCGATGATGTGGTCGAGTTGGACGAGGAGCGCAAGGCGGCGATGGTGTCGAATCTGTTGGTAGTGTTGTGCGGATCGTCGCAGGCGACTCCGGTGGTCAACACGGGAACTCTTTATAATTAGTCTGCGATGCCAACAACAGACCCGGAACCTAGCGGCGGGCGGAAGTCTATTCTGCTCCGGCTCGATCCGTTGGTCCATGAAGCCCTCACCCGCTGGGCTGGCGACGAGTTGCGCTCGCTGAATTCACACATAGAGAAACTATTGCGCCAGGATTTGAAACGGGTCGGGCGGCTGCCCAAACAGGCCAATCCGATCCGGCGTCCCGGCCGTCCGCGTAAAACTGAGTGAATTCGGCGTTGTTTTAGGCATTGGCAGCGTCCGATAAACTGAAAACATGCAACCTCCTGGGTGGTATCCCGATCCTGGTCAGCAGCCAGGGATGTACCGCTATTGGTCGGGTACGGAATGGACGCCGTATCTGAATATCAATTCCGCCGCGCCGCCGCCATTCCAAAATCCGCCGTACCAAGCTGCTTACCATCCGGGAACTCCCTATCCGGGTGGCAGCCCGGTCAAAAAGAAATCTGCGAAGGGCTGGATCATCGCGCTGGGCGCGGTGGTGGTCGTGGTGGCGGTGGTGATCTGGTTCGCCATCCAACCCGGCAGCATTATTGCGCTCCCTGATCCTGATCCAGTACCGACTGAGCAGACGTCTTACTGCCCCAGGCCGTCAGAGCTGGAGCCGCCAGAGGTTCCGGCTATTGTCGGGGACCGGATTTACGGTGGGAAGATGTCCTTTCAAGAGTTGGGCAGTCCTTGGCGCGCACCGCATTTGGATGACCGGCTCGCTTTCGCCGACTGGGGCTATACCCAGGATGTAGTTGATCAAGAGTTTTACACCGAGAATTCATCTTGGGTGGCGTCGGTGCTGATCGCTGAGGTCTATTCCGGGGACGGTTTCGGCGGGGTGAAAGTTGGCGCGGAGATGATCTTGGAATGCGCCAAGGGTGAGTTCTATGGGAATACCGCAGTCGATCAGGAGGATTTGGTCAGCCAGGCTTATTCAGTCGATGGCTATCCGGGTTGGTTGATTGAGACCAAACTGCATGTATCCATTCCGAATCTGAACGCCAGCTATGACTACGTGCTCTTCCTGCTGGTGGAGACTGGAGACAACCAATACAGCCTTTATTACGCGTCTATTCCCGACACCAGTGAGTATCTGCTGCCCGACGCCAGGGCAACGATGGAAAGCCTGCGAGTGGACGGTTGAGCGTGGCCGGAAGGAAAGGTTTATCGCTCCCGATCTCGGCAGTTTGCCGGATAGCTGGGTGAGCCTGGACTAGAGCACTGCGCGTGCTCCGTGCGCTCAGAGCAGCGGACGATGGTGCTCCAGGGCGACAGTGGAACCGTCGGCGGCGAGATGGGCCACCATCACCGCCGATGGGCGCAAGGGCCGAGGCGATATGCCAGCGGCCTCAAGCATCAGCGGGAGCACCGGGCGGTGCCCGCACACTGCCAGCGGCGTGCCGGAGCGCGCGGTGTTGTGTACCAGTCGTTCCATCAGCGCGGTTACTTGAGCGGGTTCCGTTTCGGCGTCCTCCTCGGACAGAGTGGCCCACCCCTCGATCCGGATGTCCTCGACCCGGGCATACGGCTCAAAGGTCTGGATGCAGCGGGTGGAAGTGGATGAGGCGAGCTTGCGCACCCCGTAGGCATGGAAGAGGTCGATCAACAGTCGGCTCTGGTGGTGCCCGCGATCAGCCAACGGGCGGATCGGATCGGCTGCGGACCAGTCGCCCCGGGCAATTGCCTTGCCGTGGCGAACGATCACGAATGGTGTGGTGGCCGGCATAGACACGGCCTGTTTGATGATCAGCGGGTCTTCTGGATAGCTGACTTTCGACACGGCTTTGCTGGCTGGCAGCCAACGAATCTTGTCGACTTCCTCATTGGGGCGATGGCCGAAGTCGCGGATGGCTTCCGCCACCCAGAACGACACCGACTTCAACCCGTCGCCGATCTCGTAGCTCACCTGGTTCAAAGGGACGCCCAGCCGCACCGCCACTGCGGTCTCCTCAAGAGTTTCCCGCACCGCGCACTCGGCCAGGTATTCGCCGGGGTTGAGCTTGCCTTTCGGCAGGCTCCAGTCGTCATAACGTTTCCGGTGGACCAAGAGCACTTCCGGCTCGGAATCGCCCGGACGGAGCACGACCGTCCCAGCGGCTTGGACCAGCCGCTGCTGTCTCGCGGCAACCATCAGCGCACCGCCCTGCGCTGGCCTAGCTCATCGATCAGATGGGCTTGCAAGTCGAGCAAGGGTTTGCCGTCGACGGCGGTGCGCTGGGTCCAAGCGTCCCCGCTCAGCCACCAGGAGGCGGTGCCCTCGTCGAAAGCCAGCTCGAAAAGCTGCTCAATCCGGGCGATGTGCCGGGGATGACTGATGGCGACCAACACTTCCACCCTCCGGTCCAGATTGCGGTGCATCAAATCGGACGAGCCGATAGCCACTCGCGGCTTGCCACCGTTTGCGAACCAATAGGCGCGGGAGTGCTCCAGAAAACGGCCCAAGATCGAGCGCACCCGGATATTCTCGCTCAGTCCGGGAATGCCCGGACGCACCGCGCAAATCCCACGGACCCACATATCGACCTTCACTCCGGCCTGGGAGGCGCGGTAAAGGGCGTCGGTCAGGGTCTCGTCCACAATCGAGTTGATCTTGATCCGGATGCCAGCCGGCAATCCGCGCTTATGGTTCTCGATCTCAGTGGAGATCGCGTCCAACAATCCGCTGCGGACGTTCTCCGGGGCGACCAGCAGCCGCTTGTAGGTCTCCTCAGACTCGGTGGCGATGTGGTTGAAGACGTTCTCCACATCTTTGGCGATGACCGGGTTGGCGGTGAGCAGCCCCATGTCCTCATACATGCGCGCCGTTTGGTGGTTGTAGTTCCCGGTGCCGATGTGGCAATAGCTGCGCAGCCTCCCGCTCTCTTGGCGGACGACCATAGCCAGCTTGCAATGCGTCTTCAGGCCGACCATGCCATAGATGACGTGGCAGCCAGCGGCTTGCAACTTGTTCGCCCAGTTGATGTTGGTCTCCTCATCGAAGCGGGCTTTCAATTCGACCACGACCAGCACGCTCTTACCGGCACGGGCGGCCTTGATCAGCGCGTCGATGATCGGGGATGCTCCCTCAGCGGTGCGATAGAGAGTCTGCCGGATGGTGAGCACGTCAGGGTCTCCAGCGGCCTGTTCGATGAAGCGCTGCACGCTGGTGGCAAAGGCGTCGTAGGGGTGCTGGAGGAGCACGTCCCGGCTGCGCAGGGCGCTGAAGATGTCGGCCGACTCGGCCCGCTCCACGATGGCTAATTCAGGGTGGGTCTTCGGCAGGAAAGCCGGACTCTTCAGGCTCTCCCGCTCCAAATCAGCCAACTGGTGCAGGCAGGTCAGATCGAGCATGCTCGGCAATCGGATGACCTCGGACTCGTGGACCTCCAATTCGTCGAGCAGCCTTTCGAGCATGGAATGGTCCATGTGGTCCTCGATCTCCAACCGGACCGGTGGCCGGTCGGTGCGGCGTCCCTGCAACTCTTTCTCCAGAGCGGTGAGCAGATTCTCCGCGTCGTCCTCTTCCACTTCGAGGTCTTCGTTACGGGTGACCCGGAACGCAGCGTAACTCTCGATCTGCATGCCCCGGTAGATGCCTCTGCCCAACTGCTGCGCCATCACCAATTCGATGGGGATGAAACGGTCCTGGCCGAGCGCCACGAAACGCGGCAGGTTGGTCGGCACCTTCACTCGGCCGAAGCGACGACGACCGGTGCGCGGGTTGCGCAAGGTCACCGCGAGGCTGGTGGACAGGCCGGAGACGTAGGGCATGGGATGGGATTGGTCCATTGCCACCGGATCGAGCACCGGCCTGATCTTGGTGTCGAAGTGGGTCTCCAGGCTTTCCCGCTCAACGTTGGTGAGCTGTTCCCAGGTGAGAATGTGGATGCCGTTGGCTGCCAATTCGGGCCGGATGACTTCTTGGAAAAGCCGGTAGGCGTCTGCGGTGGCCTCGGTGGTTTGCCGGAAGATGATGTCGTAAAGCTCTCTGGGCAGGTAGCCGGACGAGCTGCGCACCGCGATGTCGGCGTTGATCCGGCGTTTCAGACCCGCCACCCGGACGCGGAAGAATTCGTCCATATTGCTGAAGAAGATCGCCAGGAAGCGGGTGCGTTCCAGCAGCGGGAGGCGCAAATCGTCCTTGGCCAGGTCCAGCACTCGGCGGTTGAAGGCGAGCCAGGACAACTCCCGGTCGGAAAAACGGTTGGCGGGGAGTTCGGGCAGTACCGCCTCCAAGGCGGATGGGTCACTGCTCATAGTCACGACTCAGTTTCTCCTGCGGCAGATAAAGCACATCTTGATGGGCTGTTTTGAACCCTGCCAGCTTATACAGCTTCACCGGTTTTTTCTCAGCTTCGTCCACGTAGAGGAAAACTGAGTCCACTCCCGTCTCACCCAGATGTTCGATCCCAGCGGTGAGCAGCGCCCGTCCGTAACCCTTGCCCTGGGCTGTCGGAGCCACCCCGAGCACATACACCTCGCCGTTCAGTTTGTCGTGGAGCTTCGTCCAGTGGAAGCCGACCAGCGCGTCGCCGTCGAAACCGAGCAGCAATCCGGTGGGATCAAACCATTCCTCGGCCATCAGCGCCTGGAAGTCGCTGGCCGTCTGCTGGCCCTGCTCCGGGTGATGGGCGAACGCGGCCGCGTTGACCGCGACCAACTCGGCAAGGTCGCTGGGACGATATGGACGGACACCCAACCGGGGCGTCGTCGGCTCCGGGATTTCTCGCGGACGCTTCAATTCGTCAATGTCGGCCGCCATGACCAGCAGCGACCGTCCAGGCAGATAGCCGACTCTCTCAGCAAGCCCCTGGGCGGCAGGAATGTCGTGGAAAGCCCACACCGGAACCCGTCCAGCCCGCTTGAGCAGCGCGGTGGCAAGCCCTTGACGGCGATATTGCGGATCAACCACAAGCTGTGCGCTGTCATATCTAGGGTCGTATTGCAGATAAGCCGCCAGTTCCCCGTCGACCTGCCGGACATAGTGCGGCAAGTCGGCCTGCAAGCCGCTAAGCGCCGCTTCATTCAGCGGATAGCTCCCATCCGCCCGCTGAGCACGCTCAGCTATCGCCAACACCCCAGACACCTGATCCGCAGAGAGCTTAGTCATGGCCAAAGCCTTAGTCTTCTTTTCCTCGGCTGGCGTCGGGGGAGAAACGGTAGCCGACATTGCGGACGGTGCCGATCAGGGCTTCGTGGTCGGGGCCGAGTTTGGCGCGCAGACGACGGATATGGACATCCACGGTGCGGGTGCCGCCGTAATAGTCGTAGCCCCAGACGTCGGCTAGGAGGTGTTCGCGGCTGAAGACTCGGCCGGGGTGTTGGACGAGGTATTTCAGCAATTCGAATTCGGTGTAGGTCAGGTCGAGCGGTTCGTCGTCTTTGGTGGCCGAGTAGGCGGCGTCGTCAATGGTGATGCCGCCAGCGGAGATGAGCGAGTCGTTGGCCGACGTGGCCACCAGCAGCCGGATGCGGGCGTCGAATTCGGCTGGCCCGGCAG
>JAISCH010000036.1 GCA_031265725.1 Propionibacteriaceae bacterium | reverse complement strand
CGCTGGCACTCGTTCGACCTCGGCCTTGTAGTCGAGGCAGTTCTGCACAAAAGTGTCCAGCACGTCGGCCAACTCCAGCGGTTTGCCGTACTCCCAATCCAGCGGAATGTCTTGTTCCGGGGTGAGATTCGGGACGTCGGTCAGAGCCGTGCGAATCCGGGAGAAGATCACATCGCGGGCGCTCATCGCTGTCCTCCTCTGTTCTTCTTCCACCACTGTCTGAACGATTCCGCAGGCGGTGCCGGAATATCGCGTGCTCTGGTCCACGGTGAGGCGGGCCAAGGCATCGGGCCGATGTAGTCGGTGTTCTTCAGCGCCGTGCTGGCGGCGAACGACACCGCTTTCTGGACGAACTCGAAGTGCTTGGCCGAGTTGAACGTCCAGTTGACCGGGATCATCACCGTCGGCTCCAAGTGCGGACGCTTGTCGTGCTTCTTCTTGTCAGCGATCTTGTTGCGCAGATGCACGATTATGTCCGGAATCGGAATCTTCACCGGACAGGCGTCAGCGCAGGCGCAGCATAGCGTCGAGGCGTAGGGCAACGACTTGTCGATTGGCGAGTTGATACCGCGCAACTGCGGGGTGAGGATGATCCCAATCGGGCCGGGATAGACCGAGCCGTAGGCATGCCCGCCCACCCGCTCGAAAATCGGGCAGATGTTCAGACAGGCCGAGCAGCGGATGCAACGCAGCGCGAAGCGTCCCTCCGGATCGGCCAGGGCATTGGTGCGACCGTTGTCGACGAACACCACATGCAATTCCTGCGGGCCGTCGCCATCAGTGGTGCCAGTCCACATCGAGGTGTACGGGTTCATCCGCTCTGCGGTGGACGAACGCGGCAACAGCTTCATGAAGACTTCCAGGTCGTCGAAGGTCGGGATGACTTTCTCGATGCCGACCACGGAGATCAGGGTTTCCGGCAGGGTCAGGCACATCCGGCCGTTGCCCTCGGATTCCACGATGCAGACGGTCCCGGTGTCGCAAATGACCATATTTGAACCGGAGATGCCGACCTTGGCCCGCAGGAATTTCTCCCGCAAGTGACGACGGGCGGCACCAGCCAGGATCGGCGGATCATTGGACATCTTGTCCGGTGGAGGCGTGCCGTACTGGCCCATCTCCTTCTTGAAGATCTCGCGGACTTCCTCCCGGTTGCGGTGGATGGCCGGGACCAGGATATGCGAGGGACGGTCGTGTCCGAGTTGGACGATCAACTCAGCGAGGTCGGTCTCCCAGGCGGCGATCCCAGCGTCCTCCAGGGCCTCGTTCATCTCGATTTCCTGGGTGACCATCGACTTGATCTTCACCACTTCATCAACACCCTTGGATTTGACGATTCCGGTGATGATCCGGTTGGCCTCCTCGGCGTCGCGCGCCCAGTGAACGTGCGCTCCGGCTTTGGTGAGGTTTTCCTCGGCCTGGGCCAGATAAGTGTCCAAGTGGCGGCCGATCCGGTCTTTCAGCGCGGCACCCGCAGAACGCACGTCCTCCCAGTTGGGCACTTCAGCGACCCGCAGCAGTCGCTTGTTGCGGATCGTCGTGGTGGCGTGACGCAGGTTCTTCCGCATCTGGGTGTTCTGCAATTGCCGCTTGGCGTTCTCCCGGAAAGCCGGGGAGGCCACCGGTTCGGGCTGGCCGACGCCGATTGTGCCGGGCGGCGGGGCCGGAGTCCGGCGTACTGAGATGGGCAGGCTGATGGTCATGCCGCGTCTCCTTCCTGGTGGGCCAAGATTTCGGCTAGATGGATCGGCTTGACTCCGGTGTTGTTGCGATGCAGGATGCCGCCGATATTCATCAGGCAGGCGTTGTCCCCGGTGACGACGTACTCGGCACCGGTGGAAACCACGTTACGAGCCTTGTCAGCGGCCATCGCGGCGGAAATCTCCGGATTCTTGATCGAGAAGGTGCCGCCGAAGCCACAGCAAGTGCTGGCGTCCGGCAACTCGATCAGGTCGAGTCCGCGGACCGCTTTCAACAACTGGTACGGGCGTTCGCCGACTTTTGCGATCCGGGTGGAGTGGCAAGTGGGATGATAGGTGACCTTGTGCGGGAAGAATGCGCCGACATCGACGAGTTTGAGCACATCCACCAGGAATTCGCTCAGATCGTAGCTGTGCTCGACACATTTGGCAGCCTTGGCGGCCAACACGGTGTCTCCGGCTTTCTCAGCCAGCATCACAGCCTGATGACGGATCGCACCCACGCATGACCCGGACGGGCCGACGATGTACTCGTACGGCTCGAAGGCCTTCACATAGGTCTTGACCGACGCTAGGCCGGCCTCAAAGTACCCCGTATTGGTGAACATCTGCCCGCAGCAGGTCTGCTCCATGGGGAATTCCACGACGCAGCCCAATCTTTCGAGCAGCTTGACCACCGCCTTCGGGGTGGAAGGAAACATCAGGTCGTTGATACAGGTCGCAAACAGGGCGACTCGCAGACCTTTGGCCGGTGCAGGCAAAGCCTTGACCCCTTTCTGTCACCTTGGCATCTTTGCCAAGAATGGAGCATTTGATCTGAGCACTTTTGGTCAGACCATAAGAATAAACTAGAGACGATATTGCGGCCCGTCAAGAACCTGGGGCAGAATTCCACAGTTGGGAGGCACTGTTGGAATCTATAAACGATCCTGTCGACGGCGAAGTACGTGCATACGAGTTGGTACTGCGCTATATCGAGGCAGGCATTTTGGAAGGCCGCTACCGGAATGGCGAGATGCTACCGCCAGAACGGGACTTGGCCGCACTGTTGAACGTCGGTCGCCCGGCGGTAAGGGAGGCGATGCGAGTCCTGTCCACACAGGGGTTGATCGCAGCCAGCGCCGGCCGTGGCGGCGGGACGCGATTGGTCTCTGCCCAGGATGACGCGCTGGCTCGGATTTTCCGGCTGCATCTGGCGGTCGCGGGGCAGGGCATCACTGATCTGACCGAGACCCGCATCGCTTTGGAGCGGGCGTCGGTCTGGGCGGCGGCCAAGAACGTGGACCCGGATGTGTTGGCTGAACTGGACGATATCCTCCAGGCGATGCACCGGGACGATCAGATCGAGTCGTTCAACTCGCTCGACACTGATTTCCATGTGGTGATCGCCAGGGCGGGCAGCAACGCGCTGGTGGCCGATCTCACGGTGGCGATCCGCGAGGCGGTCAAAGACCCGATCCGGGAGGCCTCAATCGAGATGGACGATTGGCAGTCGTTCCGGCTCAGTCTGATAGCGGAGCACCAGGGCATCCGCGATTCGGTGGCGGCTGGTGACTGTGACGAGGCGGTGGCCCGGATCGAGCACCATATTCGGCGGGCTTACCACTCGCTGATCGGCATCCCCTGGAATTAGCTGACTCGGCACTTCCGGGACGGCGGCACGATCCGTCCGGGCTGGGCGTCGTCGGTCAACGCAAGTTCTCCGGTGGGAGCACGACCACTTCGTCAT
>JAISCH010000280.1 GCA_031265725.1 Propionibacteriaceae bacterium | reverse complement strand
CCGGATCAGGTTCAGCCAGGGCTCACGACACTGATACCGTGGTTTCCGACTCCTCGAAACGAGGGGCAGCAGACTCGACGGAGGTTGGCGATGGCAGGGTCCGGACTCAAGCCATACTCAACCCTTGAGACGATTTGCAACGCAAAAATTGATGTGAAACGATCAATATTTTTTGGATGTGTTGCCCCAGCAGGAACGATTGCGGAAGCGGAAGCAGTGATTGCAACGATCCGCAAGGAGCACTATTCGGCCAGGCACCATTGCACAGCCATGATCTTGGGTGACACAGCCGACTTGCAACGTTCGAATGACGACGGGGAGCCTGCTGGCAGCGCGGGCGCGCCAATGCTGTCTGTGCTTCGCCACCACGGACTCACCAATGTGGTCGCGGTGGTGACCCGCTATTTCGGGGGAACCTTGCTCGGTGTGGGCGGATTGATCCGGGCCTACACCGATGCCGTCTCCCTGGCCCTGGCCCAAGCCACCATCGTCAGCTATGTCCCGGCGCTCGGGTACGAGCTGGCCTGCGGCTACGCGGTGCTGGGCGACTTCGAACAGGTTTTACGCAGTTGGCTGGCCAACCACCACGCCGACCTGGCCGCAGTGAGCTACGACCCTGGCCCGAAATTCAGCGTGCTGGTCGCTGAGACCGCCGAGACTGACTTCGTGGCGCTATTGGCACCCTGGCTGCCCAGAGGCGTCACCAGCACGGTCTCGGCAGCGGGAAAACTCCGGGTCAAGTCGTAGCAGACGTTGAGCTAGCGGCGGCTCCCTCAGCCAACTTCGATGAATTTCTCCAAATCAGGGGTGTGCGGAGCCTTGGCCTCGCCACTGGCATAGCCGAGCAACACCGCGATAGCGAAATCGAAGCCTTCCGGGAAACCGAGTTGCTGTTTGAGTTCAGCCGATTC
This sequence comes from Propionibacteriaceae bacterium, assembly GCA_031265725.1. Classification (GTDB taxonomy): domain Bacteria; phylum Actinomycetota; class Actinomycetes; order Propionibacteriales; family Propionibacteriaceae; genus Propionicimonas. The sequence goes on along the minus strand of JAISCH010000280.1, from coordinate 7,056 downwards.
CTCGCCCTCAAGCACCACTGCGGCGAATCCGTGTACCACGGAATCCACCGCCAGCGCTTTGGCCGCCAGGACCAGATTCGCCGTCACAATTCCGCAATCCAGCTCGGCGGCGATTGGGGCGTCCAGTTCTTTCGCCACCACGACCAATGCCGAGGCATTGTAGAAAAGAGTGCCGCCGCGATCCATCATCCGTTTATGCGCGGTTGGATTAGTCGCCGCCAATTTGGCCATCCCCTGCGCGTCCAAAGCGTCCACCTTCGCCTTATCCTTTACCAGGATGATGCGCCAGGGCTGCCTATTCATCGCACTGGGCGCGCACAGGCCCGCATAGCAGATCTCGCGCAGAGTCTCATCAGGAATTGGGCTGCCGTCAAAGTCCCGGCAGGCATACCTGGTCTTGATTACTTCAAGTGTGTCGCTCATCTATTTCTCGCTTTACTCTTACTTGCCGGGACATCATGTTGAACAGGCCCGGCATGATCGCCAGCTTTTCGACTGATCAGATTCTCCCACCAGCCAGCCCGAAGCGAACAGAGTTTTACTAGTTGATCCAATTCCCCGGTTTCAAGATTCACGCAGAACAAAACGAAGGGAGGGCACTTTACTTACGCTACCTGGGCGCGGCGCTTTGAAAGCAAATCCAGGACCACCGCTCCCAGCAGCACCAAACCCTTGATGGTCTGCTGCAGGGCTGGATCGACTTTGCCAATCGACAGACCCATGTTCAGCACGCCCATGATCAGCGCGCCGACCATTGCTCCGGAAATCCTTCCCACTCCGCCGGTCACCGCCGTGCCACCGATGAAGCACGCGGCGATGGCGTCCAACTCGTAGTTCTGGCCGACCGACGCCGTCGCGGCACCAGCCCGCGAAGTCATCACAATCGCGGCTATCGCCGACAGCAGCCCCATGTGGACGAAGATCATGAAATTGGTCCGGGCGGTGTTGATACCAGAGAGGATGGCGGCGTTCAGATTGCCACCGATGGCGTAGATATGCCGACCGAAGACGGTGCGGTTCAGCACGAAGCTGTAAGTGAAGATCAAGACTCCGATCAACACCAACAGATAGGGCACAAAGCCGCGCGGCTCGGCCAGTCGCACTGTCACCGCCATGATGGCGACGGAGATCACCACTAATTTGCCGATCATCAAACCGATAGGCTCAGCAGCGATGCCGTGCTTGAGTTGCGCCGCCCGGGAGCGGAATTGCGACCAGATCAAACCGGCCACCCCGATCACGCCGATAATCAGCGTCAACCCGTCCAAATGCGCGATGAAGAAGGTCTGCGGAAGTTTTCCGGAAGAGATCTGGATGAAACCCTGATCGAATCCAGCGATCGTTATGCCAGCGATCATCAGCGCCAAACCACGGAAGACCAGCATCCCGGCCAAGGTGACGATGAACGCCGGGATCCGCACGTACGCCACCCAGAATCCATGCCAGGCACCGACCAGCACGCCGATCACCAGCGCCAGCAGAATCGCCAACGGCCAAGGCCAATTCCAGTTGATGATGGCCCAGCCGAGCACGCCGCCGATGAAAGCGACCAGTGAGCCGACTGACAAGTCGATATGCCCGGCCACAATCACCATCACCATGCCAATAGCCAGGATCAGCACATAGGCGTTCTGCAGGATGAGTGTCGCCACATTGTCCGGGTTCAACAACATCCCCTGGGTGAACACCGCGAAAAATGCCACCACCAATATCAGGGCGACCATGATGCCGTACTGGCGCAAACTGCCGCCAATACTGTCTTTGAAGCTAGCCATGTCAGGACGCTTTCTTTGTCTCTTGGGTCATTAAATTCATCAGATATTCCTGGGTGGCGTCAGCACGGTCCACCACACCAGTTATCCGCCCCTCGCTGAGGGCATAGATCCGGTCACAGATTCCGATCAATTCCGGAAGCTCGGAAGAGATCACCAATACCGCCTTCCCCTGATTGGCCAGGTTGTTGATGATCTGATAAATCTCATATTTGGCACCCACGTCGATGCCGCGAGTCGGCTCGTCCAGAATCAACACTTCTGGATCGGTGTATACCCATTTCGCCAAGGATACTTTCTGCTGGTTGCCGCCGGAGAGTTTGCCCACTGGAGACTCCACTGTCGGTGTCTTCACGGTGAGTTCATCTTTGAGTTGATTGGCCGCTTTGGTTTCGGCGTTCGTCTCAATTACACCGTATTTCGCCAGTTTGCCAAGTGCGGCGGCGGTCATATTCTCTTTCACCGACTGGATCAGATTGAGACCATAACGCTTACGGTCCTCACTGGCGTAAGCCAGACCATTGTGTACGGCTTGTTCAACAGTCTGGGTGGAGATTTGGACACCTTTGAGATAAACATTTCCGGAGATGTCAGCGCCGTAAGTGCGCCCGAAGACGCTCATCGCCAGCTCAGTGCGGCCAGACCCCATCAATCCGGCCAGTCCGACGATCTCACCGGCCCGGATATCGAGATTGACCTGGTCTACCATCACGCGCTGCACGTCGATGGGGTGGTGTACCGTCCAATTCTCAATGCGGAAGATTTCCTCACCCACCTTGGGCTGGTGTTCGGGGAAGCGGTTGTTCATCTCGCGCCCGACCATGCCTTTGATCAGCCGTTCCTCGTTCACCTGGTCCTTTTCCACGTTCAGCGTCTCGATCACCTTGCCATCGCGGATGACTGTGATGGAGTCGGCGATCTTGATGATCTCGCCCAATTTGTGCGAGATAATGATGCAAGTGACTCCCTCATCGCGGAGTTGGCGCAGGATGTTGAGCAGATGCTCGGAGTCATCGTCGTTGAGGGCCGCAGTCGGCTCGTCCAGAATCAACAGCTCGACTCGTTTGGCGAGAGCTTTGGCAATCTCGACAAGTTGTTGCTTGCCAACGCCAATGTCAACGATATTGGTGCGCGGATTCTCAGTCAGGCCCACTCGTTCCAACAACTGCGCTGCCTGCTTATTCGCCTGCCCCCAGTCGATGATGCCATGATTGGCGCGCTCGTTGCCGAGGAAGATGTTCTCGGCTACGGACAGAAATGGGATCAGGGCCAATTCCTGATGGATGATGACGATGCCGCGCGCCTCGGAGTCGCGGATCGTGCGGAAGTTGCAAGCTCCGCCTTTGTAGGTGATCTGCCCGGAGTAGCTGCCATGCGGGTGGACGCCGGAGAGCACTTTCATCAGCGTGGACTTGCCAGCGCCATTCTCTCCGCAGATCGCGTGGATCTCTCCCGCCCGCACTTGGAAATTGACCTCTGACAGCGCCTTGACCCCTGGGAACTCCATCGAAATGTCGTTCATCTCCAAGATCGGGGTTTCAATCATTTCCGTTTTCCTTGATTTGCTATACGGGAACGGGAATTATTTCCGTTTCGGGGTGTGGAGCACGCTCCACTCGGGTGCGCCACACCCCTCACGGGTGGTCAACTCACTTCAGCTTGTCAGCCGAAATGAATCCAGAATCAACCAACACGGTTTGGACTTGGTCCTGCACCACGGTCTGCGGATCAAGCAGATAGGTGGGGACGGTCTTGTTGTTGTTCTTATAGGTGTTGTTATTGGTGTCTACGGTCTGTCCCTTGATGATTTGATCGACCATCTTGGCGGCCTGCTTGGCCAGTTCGCGGGTGTCCTTCCAGACTGTCATCGACTGCTTGCCAGCCAGGATGTTCTTCACATTGGCCACATCGGCGTCCTGTCCGGTGAGCAGTGGCCAGTCGGAGCCGACCTTGTAGCCCTTCGACTCCAAAGCCTGGGCGATACCCAGCGCCAGCGAGTCATTGGGAGAGAGCACGGCGTCCACCTTGGAGTCGCCGTAGAAGGAGTTGAGCCGGTTCTCCATTTCAGATTGGGCGGTCTCAGTCTTCCAAGCCAGGATGCCGATGGAGGTCCAATCCGCAAGGGTCTTCGGGGCCTTGCCAGACTTGACGACCAGCTTGCCGGATTCCACATAGGGGTTCAGGATGTCCCAAGCGCCCTTGAAGAACAGGCTCGCGTTGTTGTCGTCCGGGCTGCCAGCGAAAGGCTCCAGGCTGAACGGGCCTTTGCCCTCTTTGAGGCCAAGCTGCTCTTCCAGGAAGGTGCCTTGCAGCGTGCCGACCTTTTCATTGTCAAAGGTGGCGTAGTAATCGACATTCGGGGTGTCCATCAGCAGCCGGTCGTAGGCGAGAATCTTGATGCCCGCGTCAGCGGCCTTCTGCAGGGTGGGTAGCAATGCCTTGGATTCGATGGAAGCTATCACCAACACTTTGGCACCGGAGTTGATCTGGTTCTCCAGTTGCTTCACCTGCTCTTCGGGCTTGTTGTCGGCGTAGTCGAGTTGGGTCTGATAGCCAGCCTCTTTGAGCAAGCGGTCCAATTCGGCACCGTCGTTATTCCAGCGTTCCAGGCTCTTGGTCGGCATCGTGATCCCGATCAGGCCACCACCCGCTGCTTCGGTGGGGTCAGTGGTCGGGGTGCCCACCGGGCGTTCGGTTGAGCAGCCTGCCAATACGGTGAATCCGATTGCCATGGCGGCCAGCGCTGCGATGATCTTACGTTTTGCCATAAAGATCGTCCCTTCTGGGGTTTTCTGAAGGTCTTCCTGCGTTGGAGTCCTTCACGTTACTTCTTCGTAGCTGCCTCGCCCAGGTGGGTCCGGCGTCAGAGATGACATTAGTACTGTTGAGTTTGTAACTCAAACCCATTTGAGATTGTTATCAGTTTGTGACTTTACTTCTCTAATTCTACGTCCGCTTGCGATCAGCTCAGATTGTCCACTATCTGAAACGACGACGGTTTGCTAAGATTCAGTTATGGCAATCGGCCGCGTACCGCCTGGATCTCAGAGTTCACTCCGAGAAGCCAATCGTGCCCGGATCTTAGACACCATCAAACGTCTTGGTGCGATGACGCAGGTCGAGTTGGCTGACGCCACTGGACTGTCCACTGCCACGGTCTCAATCATCGTCAACGAATTGGCGGCTGCGGGCATCGTGACCACCACTCAAGTGACTCGTTCCGGACGGCGCGCTTTCCAAGTGACGCTTTCGCGCGGTCTGGGTCTGGTGGCCGGCATCCACTTCTCGACGCGGGCGTTGATAGTCGCGCTGTCCGACCCGAATGGTTCGATCATTGCGAAGCAACGGCTGCCACTGCCCGCCGACCACCGGCACGACACTGACATGGACCGGGCCGCGCAGTTGATTGCCGACATGCTGGAGTCGATCAGCGCTCCGCCCAGCGAATTGCTCGGAGCCGGGTTGGGCATCTGCGCGCCGTACAATCCCAAGACTGACATGCTCTCGGTGCCCGGCCTGCTGCGCGGGTGGGACGAGGTTCATATCGCTGAGTCGATGTCGCGCCGCCTGGGTAAACCAGTGGTGGTCGACAACGGAGCCAACTTGGCCATGCTGGGCGAGTCTCGTCACGGGATCGCAAAAGAGGCGCAGTCCGCCGTCTTCGTCTCCATCGGGCACGGCATCGGAGCCGGGATCTTGGCCAATGGCGAGATTCTGCGCGGGTACGACGGCACTGCCGGTGAGATCGGTCACGTCCGGGTGCTGGAGAACGGGGACCTCTGCCACTGCGGCAACCGGGGCTGCCTGGAAGTGATGGTCAACTCGACAACAATCGTCAATTCGTTGCGCAACACAGTGGGGAACGTCACTCTGCGCGATGTGATCACCATGGCCAGGCAGGGAGATATCGGTTGCTCGCGGGTCATCAGCGACGCCGCCCATTACGTCGGCGGTGCCCTTTCCGCGCTGTGCAATCTGGTCAACCCGGAACTCATCGTCATCGGCGGGGAGTTGGCCGACGCGGGTGTCGCCCTGCTCGCTCCGCTCGAAGCGGCTATCGAACGCAACTCGCTGCACAATCCGCTCAACCCGCCGCGCGTGCAGCTTTCCATCCTGGGCGAGGACGCCGCAGTCTATGGCGCGGCAGCTTTCGCTTTCGACTCGATATCGCTTCCGATCTCCTCGGTGATGATGGAGGCGTCCGCATGATCTCGCTGGTCCGCGACATTCCGCCCACTCCGCAGACCCGGCAACCGATTCTCGCCTTCCGTCAGGTCTCCAAGAACTTCAAATCGGTGCAGGCGCTCGACCAGGTCGACTTCGACATCTATCCGCGCGAAATCGTGGCCGTGGTCGGTGACAACGCCGCTGGCAAGTCAGTGCTCGCCAAGACCATCGCCGGGGTCTACCGGCCGGAATCCGGCATAGTCTATTGGGACGGGGAGCCCATCGAGATCCCCAATCCTTCGGCTGCGCAGGAACGCGGGATCGCCACCGTCTTCCAAGAGCTGGCCCTGTGCGACAACATGAGCATCGTCCAGAACCTCTTCCTCGGGCGGGAGTTGTCGGGGCCGGTCACTATCGCTGACAACGAGATGGAGGAGATCGCCCGGACCATCTTCCGCGAATTGGGCGCGAAGATACCTCCGGTACGCACCTTGGTCGCCAATCTCTCTGCCGGGCAGCGCCAGATCACCGCCATCGCCCGGGCCATGCTCGGATCGCCGCGAATCGTGGTGATGGACGAGCCGACCAGCTCTCTCTCGGTGACCCAGACCGCTGAAGTGCTGAACCTCATCGAGCAATTGCGCGATTTGGGCTACGGGGTGATGTTCATCTCGCACACTCTCTCCGATGTGCAAGCGGTGGCGGACCGGATCGTCGTCATGCGGCATGGAAGGGTGAGCGGCGAAAGCCTGATGTCCGAGGTCACCTATGAAGACATAATCGCAGCCATCACCGGCGTCCCCAACGAGTTGACTCGCGCCACCAAAGAGCGCAGCCCGCTCGCCCCGCCGACGGCGTTGACTGAGATCAATGCCGCGCTGCCGCTGCCGACCCGGCTCACTCCCCGTCCGCAAGCCCTGGCCCGGCATAGCGGCACCGAGCACAGTCGCTGAGCCGATTCACTCCCACCCGCTCTGACGGCACGGGTAGCTGTGAGTTGGCTCAACACCTCTGCTGAGATTTGATCCACTTGGCGAAGAAACCGCGCCAGCAGCCAGCTCTCTCTTCAGGTAGTGCTGGCTCGACCTGAGCAGCGGCTAAGTCTCACGAGTACACT
>JAISCH010000265.1 GCA_031265725.1 Propionibacteriaceae bacterium | reverse complement strand
TCTGGCGCAGGTTCCGATGCTGGGTTCGCGTTCGCGTACTCAATTCTCACTTTGTGGTTCCCGGCGTTCCCGGTGTACAACTCGGCAAAGAGGCTGGCGGTGACTGTCGGTGTGTCTGTAGATGTATCACCATCGACACGGGTGATGGTGGTTTTCCCTATTTTGATCGTCGGCGCGTAATAGGTGGTGTATTCGAACCAAGATCCTTCCGTCCGGGCGCCGCAATTCTTCACCGGCGGCTTTGAGTCGCAAGTGGTCTCGTCTTGTAGCACCACTCGGAACTGGTACGTCGTTCGCTGTTCCAAGCCACTCACAGTTGCGGTGAAGGTAGTGGCAATGTTGGGACTCCCGGACACCAGTTGCGGCTCGGACCACTGAACCTCTGCGCCGCCCACCGGCATATATTCGACGTGCAGGTACTGGTCGTTCGTTTTGCGCGGGTTGTATCTCCCTGAAACCGTCACCGACGCCGTGTCTGTACCCCAGATATGCGTGGCCGAAGGGCTGCCCATAGTGATTGTGATGCTGCTGGGCCGGAAATCCTGCCATGTCGTGGCGACCTCGGTCTCATCGCTCTGCGTTCCGACGAATCGGTACTTATAGGACGTGTTCAACGTCATGTCGGTGACTTTCACCGTGATCTTCTCCCCGAAAGCGTCCGCGCTGGAAGTCTTGGTCAAGGTTTGGCCAGCGAAAGACGCGCCATCGAATTCCAACCCCAGTTCCACCGGCCCCTGACCGTTCGCGGTCACATAAGTGGTGAATTCCACATCGACTTTTCCACTGGACTTGGGTGTGCCAGCCTTAGCCGTGGGTTGGGTCAATGTCACCCTGGCCTGGTTGACGACGCCGATACCGGCTAGATCGAAGCCATTGGGAGCACCGCTATAAGTGGGGTCGTAAATACCGCGACCGAAGGAATCCAAGACCCTTCCATCCCCAATGACGTCGAGCACCTTCACCTGGGTGATGTTGTTCAGATCGATATCGCCCGAACGGACTTCCGGTTTGTTCTTCAAAGACGACAAATCGAAGGGTGTGCCCCAACTGTTGGGGTCGCGCCCGGCCATACCGCCCCAGTTTTCAGCTGGTATTCCGGTGTAAGCCCAGATGTCCTTGTTCCACAGGCAGGCGGAGTCGAATTCCACGAAGTCGGTGCCATTGCTGGAGACTTGTATCCGTCCGAGTTCTCCGAAGAGTAAGTTCGTCCCGTCCACATAAAAACCGTTTTCAAATACCGCGAAATCATAACCGGGACCATCTGCGATCGGAGTGTCGAAGGTCATGGTGACCGTACCGCCGTTGCCCAGAATCGCCACATCCGTGCTGCCCGAATGCAGATCGTCGGAAAACTTAACTGGGCCTATCGCCTTTTCGATATCCGACCATGTGGATGTGGAGCCGGTGGCCCAACTCTTGAAGGTGGCGCTCCCGGTGAGGGCTTCCGCCGGGTTGGTGTCGTTCCCGAAGGTCGGCCCGGGGGAGTAGGTGTCGCGCACCCGGTAAGTGGCGTCGAAATAGTTGGCCGGATTGTCCTCGCCAGACGCACGGGCCAGCACCCGGATGGTCTTGTTATTGTATGAACTCAACGCCAGTTGCGAGGTCTTCGTCCAGGTGGTCGGGGTGGCGTTCAGGTCTCCGGTGAGGACGGCGACTTCGATGTCGCCACCACCGTCCAGCGTGAACGGCAGCGTCTCGGTCTTGGCGATCACCGGGAACACCGGCGCCTGCGGGACATTTACCTCATAAGCGCCCCACGAGGGGGGGGGGGCTTGGCTGATCAATGAGAGGGGGAGTGCCAGAGCGGCTGCCAGCGCCGCCAGGAGTGTGTAACGAGGGAGGTTCATAACCTGCGCCTTTCTGTTGCTGCGCAGGGTCTGGACGCTCGCCAGCGGCCCGGCTCACTGCACAACGCGACAACGAGAAACGGATGTGAACGCAATCCCCGGAGTTCCCGACTCACCGGCCCGGTGCGGACCAGTTCACGGTTGCGCGTCAGCGTCGGATTCTCACCGACTTCCTTCGGACGACTGCGTTGCCGCTCATTCCTGAGCGACAGACTCACCCTAGCCCGACGCCCGTGCTACGGCAAGCAAAATTTCAAAACGGTGCCATTCGGCAAAAAAATAATCCCCGTGTTGGAGGCTACTTTTTGCGTCTCTTGGACCAGGTGAGGGCGAGAAGGCCGACGAGCAGGATGCCACCTATGCCGACCGGTAGGAGGATGTCCTGTGGGATCACCTGGATCTCGTGCTCTTCCTGCCAGGCGATGAACCCGCCGAAGAGGGCGAAGGCGATCCCGGCTAGGCCGATCCATTGCATCGGCATCTCGTAGAGCGTGTGCCTAGTCTTCTGGGCCGCGGCGATCTTGGCCAGCTCGTCCTCTGGGACGCCGTGGGCGCGGGCCTGCTCGACGGCCTTGCCCGGCGAGTTCAAGACGAGCCCGAGCACGAGGACGATGGCCGAGCCGATGAGCACTCCGGTAATCATGGCGATGATTTGGCCGGTCTCATCCTGCCGGTCGACAAAAATCATGCCCGCCGCGAAACCAGCGACAGGCAACAACAACGATAGGCACCCAATGCCTCTCCACTCAATCACTTTCCTATTATATATAGCGTTTGCTAGGTGTATGCGGCGGCGTTCGCCGCAGTGCTGGTCAACCCGGTGGACGCGGTTGCGAGACGGTTCTGGGAACGCTTCACGTTTCGTGGCCTTCCCGGCAACTCAAACACCAGGTACTTGCCCACTTCGGCGTTGGACTCGTTAGTTTGACCGGTATTGAGCGGGACGGGTAGGCTTGCTCTTCGGTGTCTGCCCGCTAGTTCGTTGTGGCGGGCATAAATATTGTGGCAGAGAGTGAGCTTGACGTGTACGTGATCGTGCGCAGTGGCGGGCGGCAGCACAAGGTGGCTGTGGGCGACGTCGTTGATATTGACAAAGTGGAAGTCGCCGCGGGCGAGTCGGTGGAGTTGGCTCCATTGCTGCTCGTGGACGGTGAGTCGGTGACGGCGGACGCCGCCATGCTCGGCGCGGTGAAGGTCTCGGCCGAGGTGCTTGAGGAGATCAAGGGGCCGAAGATCCGCATCGTCAAGTACAAGAACAAGACCGGGCAGACCAAGCGCCAGGGCCATCGCCAGCGCTACACCCGGGTCAAGGTCACCGCAATCGAGAGCTGAGAGCAAAAGAGAGAAGAGGGAAGTCGAATGGCACATAAGAAGGGCGCGTC
>JAISCH010000288.1 GCA_031265725.1 Propionibacteriaceae bacterium | reverse complement strand
CAAGTTCGCCGCCGGATTAGTCGAATTGGGAGCCTCCACTGAGGCTGAGGCTGCGGAAGCTGCAACAAAGATCGTAACTCGCGGAGCCGAATTGGATGCCGCATTGGAGGGGTTGCTGGTTCAACACATGGTATCCGGCGGTCAGGAGATTTTGGTCTCCGCCCTGCGCGATCCAAACTTTGGCATCATTGTCTCTTGCGGTGCAGGAGGCGTGCTCACAGAAGTTATGGACGATGTGGTGTTACGCCGTGCACCATTCGATACGGACATCGCCGCCGATATGCTGAGACGCGTCAAAGTGGTGAAACGCGCACTCGACAAACATTTGGCGGAACTGGAACCTATGGCCGACTTCCTCGCCCGTTTCTCCCGGGTTGCGGCCAGCGTGCCGTGGGATTCCTTCGTGATCGAAGTCAACCCGGTGAAATGGACTCCAGAAGGCGTCTGCGCAGTGGACGGCTTGATCATCGTGGAGAATCCATAGCAATCTCATCCTTGAGCAAGTTCCGAAACGCGATTACCGTTTCTTAGTGCGGTAATGAAGGGTATTTCTCATGACTCACATGGATTGGATCCGTACTCTCGGACCAGGCCCGATCTCGCCGGGCGACCGGATGGGCTCTCTGTCGTACGTAGATGACTCCGCCCGAGCTCGCGCCGCCTCGGCCATCAAGACCGGACGCACCGTCAGCCTGGCACGCGAACTGGTACCTGGGGAGTCGCTGCGCAAAGACAGTTCACCCGCTTTCAGCGTGGAGTTCTTCTACACCGAAGAGCCGGTTGGCACTTGGGCGGGTCCCGGTGCCGGGACCGGGACAGACCATCTGCGTCTCGACTGCCACGGCATTGGTGTCACCCACATGGATGCGTTGCGGCATACCGCCATCGATCACACTTTCTACGGTGGCATCGATGTGGACGACCCGGATGCGTCGTCCACGTGGGAACAGCGAGATGGTGTCTTCACTCGCGCGTTCTACATCGACTTCCCTGCCCTGCGCGGCACGCCTTGGGTAGAGATCGACGAGCCGGTGACCGGTAGGGAGATCGAAGCGGCAATCAGCGGAACAGGGTTGAGCCTGGAGCGTGGCGACGCGCTCGCCTTGAACATGGGCCGTCACAACTGGGAGGCTGCCGGTCATCCAATGTCCAGCCTACGCCGTCCCGGCCTGGGTGAGGACGCTGCCCACTGGCTCTCCACTCAGCCGGTCAGCATGATCTGCTGGGACTTCTTAGATGTCAAGAACGGGTGCGATGCAGTTGCCGCCGTGCATCTGCTGAACTGGGCGCAAGGCTTGATCCTAGTGGACAATTGCACCTTCGCCGAAGCCTGCGAAGTGCTGCCAGGACCAGTCTGCGTCGTGGCGGTCATTGTGCTTCCGCTGCCGATACGTGGCGCCACCGGTTGCGCAGTGAACCCGCTGTTGATCGTTTAACTCTTACTTCTTCCGTCCTAACTGGGCGATGATAACGATGACGATCATCGCAACACCTTCCAGAATGTAGCGAAATCCGGCAGTCAATGGACTAATATCCAACACTGTGATGAGTAGCGTCATCACCAAAGCGCCGAGCATTGTGGCCGGCACAGATGAACGCCCACCAGTGACTGGAACACCGCCGATGACGACTGCCGCAACGGATGCGAGCAGATAGACGTTGCCAATGTTCTGAAACGCGCCGTCATTGTAGGCGGCAAGCAGGGTACCGACGATGCCGCCGATCAGACCCGACAAGGCGAAGTTGATCATCACCATGCGGTTGACGGGAACGCCCGACAGGTACGCGGCCAAGCGGCTCAGGCCCCTGGCATGCAGTCGCCGTCCGTAGTTGGTTGAAGTCAAGGCGACAGCCATGAGGGCAGCAAGCGCCACACCAACAGCAAGTAACACCTGAGCGCCCTCGGCTTGAGCCTTGATGAATGCGCCAAGAGAAGCCAAAGCCGACGAAGCCTGCTTCGAGCCGAGCACCAAGACACCGGTATAGACGGCGTAGCCCACTGAGAGCGAAGCGATCATGGCCGGCATACGCAGATACGCGGTCAACGCACCGGTGACGCAGCCGATGGCTACTCCAGTAAGCGGGGCAACCACCACGCTGAGCACCTCGGCACCTGGTGTCTGCGCCAGTACCCCAGCGGAAATTACCGCTGAGAAAGTAATGACGTAGGGCAGGGACAAATCGAAGGAGCCATCACCCGAGGCGATCACCGTCATCTGTGCGACCCCGGCCAAGCCCAGGAAGGTCGCTAACGAGGCGTTCACCAACAGGAGCCTCAGCGAAACTCCACCCGAGATCGCCCCGGCCAGTAGCCACAACGCGAGCGCTGCCAGCACTGCCCAAATCCAGACATGCCTCCCGGTCCAAGCTCGCAAGGCATTCATAGCGCGCCTCCCCGGACCAATTGCCGGACCGCCATCGCGACCACCAACAGTGCCCCTTGGACGGCAGTCTGATAGCTCGGCCCGACACCGACGAAATAGAGCAGCGAGGGCAGGACTCCGAATGCCACAGCCGCCAGCACAGTGCCCACCGGGTGTACCACTCCACCGGTGAAGTCGGCGCCACCGATTACCACTGCCGCGACTGAGACCAGGGTGAGCGTAGCAGAGGCATTGATGTCGCTGCCCATTGTCGAAGCGGTGTTGAAGGTACCTGCTGCTACCACGCACACACCGGCCATCAGGTAGAGCGAAACGCGCGCAGCTAGCGGCGAGCGGCCCGTTTCATTGAACGCCTGCCGATTGTTTCCGAAGCTGCGCAACGCCACGCCGTACCGCCAGCGGAACAAAATCAACCAACCCACCACTGACAGTCCAGCGCACAGGTAGACCTGTAGCGGGATGTACTGCAGCATAACTGTCAATATGGACGTCCACTCCGGGGCGCTGCCGCCTGGGACATCTTGCAGTGACAGCCCACAGCCGAGCCAGATGAACGAGGAGCCGAGTGTCACCACGATGGCAGGCACTCCGGTGACTTCGGCGATGACTGCCATCAACCCGTACCCTGCGACCATAGCGACAAGCAGTAGCACGCCGATCACAGGGTCGGTGACCAACACGGTGGCAGAGATGACATTGGCTAGGCCGACGGCATAGCCGATGCCCATGTCGAAGTCTCCCGCCGCGATGACGAACATCTGCGCCAGCGCGCAAAGCACGATGATCATCGCCGGTTCGAGCAGCAGCCCAAGGCCGATGCCGCTCAACGTCGCCGGCTGAGTGATGAACATGGAGCCTAGGATCACCGCCAGCAGCGCCACCACGAGCGAGAGCCGTGAAGTACGGATGGCGTCCAGGACACCCGACCTTTTTGCCCTGGGTTTCGCGCTCGGAGAAATCGATGAGGCATCGTCGTCTTGCGTGTACGACCAATGGATGATGTTCTCTCGTGCTATGGCCTCGCCACGTAATTCTTGGACTATCCGACCTTCAGCCATCACATATACCCGATCGCAGCTAGCGAATTCACGATCCTCGGTTGAGTACAGAACGGCGCTTCGCCCTTGGCCGCGCAGAGTTTGCAGCAACTCATAAAACTGCTGCTTCGTCTCAATATCCACGCCCCGAGTGGGATCGTCCAGCAGCACGACAGCAGCACCCGAAGCGAAACCTCGCGCGATTATCACTTTCTGCTGGTTGCCGCCGGAGAGTTCCGTGATAGGTGTCTCAGGACCGTTTGCCACGATCTTCAGCCGCTCATACCATTCGTTCACAGTGTTGCGGGTCTCAG
>JAISCH010000287.1 GCA_031265725.1 Propionibacteriaceae bacterium | reverse complement strand
CACGACGGCCGACTCGACCTCAACGTGATTTCCAAAGACAGCAAGGAGTAACTTCATGCCCGCCAAACCCAAACCTGCCGCCGAGCTCGGCTATGAGGAAGCCCGTGAGCAGCTTGCCGAGATCGTCCGCCAGCTCGAATCAGGCCAGGTCCCGCTCTCGCAGGCCATGGAACTGTGGGAGCGCGGCGAACGGCTCGCCGAGGTCTGCTCACAGTGGCTGGAAGGGGCCAAAGCGCGGATCGAAGCGGCCAAGCAGCAAACGGCGACTGGCTGATCGGCGACGTTTAGCGGTCGCGCCAATTGGCACAACCGCTTAGCCGATTGTCTCCAGCGAGTCAGCGCAGCCCGGCGAACAAATCCGACTCGGGCAGTTCAGTGGGCACTTTCGACCAGACGAGTTGATAGTCCTCGGTGGGCCAGACTCGCATCTGTACCGACAACGGCACCGCAAACCAGAAGCCAGCCGGATCGATCTGAGTGGTGTGGGCAAGTAACGCCTGGTCGCGCACCGCAAAGAAATCCGCACAGGGGATGAACGTCGTCAACCGCTTCTCCTCTTCCGGGTCTCTTGGCATATCAGCCAACCGGGCGGCATAGGGATTGTCTATCCCGAGCGCGGACATGGCAGCGCCCAATGCCTCCCATTTACGGCGGTGGAAAGCCACATCGTAATAGAGCTTGGAAACCTGCCAGGCCGGACCGTGTTCTGGCCACTGATCCGGATCGGCTGCTGCCGCGACAGCGGCGACGGTGATCTTGTGGGTCATCAAGTGGTCAGGATGGGGGTAGCCACCGCGTTCGTTGTAAGTAGTCACCACTTGCGGACGCACTTCGCGGATGACTTTCACCAATCGTCCGGCCGCACTCTCCACCGACTGAGCGGCAAAAGAATCGGGATCCAACGGCTGTGGATCGTCCGGATCAGGAAACCCACTGTCTGGATAGCCCAGCCAAATCTGATGGATTCCCAGGATTTGGGCAGCCTTGGCCATTTCCGCTTCGCGCAGTTCGGGAAGCCGGGCCTGGTTTTCCGGAGTGTCCATTTTGGGATTGAGAATTGATCCGCGTTCACCTCCTGTGCAAGTGACCACACTCACCTGTACGCCCTGGCGGACATAGTAGGCAGTGGTCGCGGCGCCCTTACTTGACTCGTCGTCGGGGTGGGCATGAATATGCATTAAGCGCAGTTCATGAGACAACATGCCCTCCATTATGGGGTATGTTCGTTAGGTGCCTGATGATGCTGCTCTGTTTTGGTTCACCCAAGAGGCCTACGACAAGTTGGTCGAGGAACTCGCCTACCTGAAAGGCGAGGGCCGTCAACTCGTGTCCGCAAAGATTGCCCGCGCCCGTGACGAGGGCGATCTCTCCGAGAATGGCGGCTACCATGCCGCCCGTGAGGAGCAGGGCCAGCAGGAGGCTCGGATCAGACAACTCACCGCAATGCTGGAGAAAGCCCAAGTGGGCGAGCCACCCAGCCTGGAGGACGGCATCCGTCCCGGCGTGCGAGTGACCATCTACTACGACGACGATCCCGACGACTCCGAGGTGTTCCTACTCGGCTCCCGCGAGCTGATGACGCTGGACGACTCGGTCGACTTGGAGGTCTACTCACCGCAATCGCCGCTGGGCCAAGCCTTGCTGGGCGCTCGCAAAGGCGACAAAGTCAGCTACCAAGCGCCAAACGGTAAGACCATAGAAATCACCGTCGCCGACATCAGCGTCAGCTAATTAGTCTCTGCCTCGGCAGTTTCGCCCAATCCCGCCAAGAGTGCTGCTGCTTCGCCGGGGGTCAGCGCGCCGCTGGAGACCTCGGCCAGGATTTGCTCTTGTGTCATGACTTGGTTTTGGTCAGCTACACCGGCCAGATTGAGTTTGACCAGCAATTGCATGAACCGGGCGCGGGCAGTCGGATAGGAGACGCCGAGATGCTTCTCCACTTCTTTCAAATTGCCGCGAGAGGCCAGAAAAACCTTGAGCAATTCAGTTTCGGCGGAGTCCAGCGAGCAAAAGACGCAATGCCCGAATTCGCCCACCAATTCGGTGCCGCAGTTGCGGCAGCCCAGCCGGGTATTGACCAATTCGCCGCCGCACACCGGGCAATCCACCGGCACCCGCAGGCGGCTCACCGCAAATCCTCGTTCAGCTTTATCTGTGCCCAGCCCATTACCACGCCGACATCGAGGCGGCCGGAGCCGTTGCCCAGCACAACCTCGTCCACCTGGCCCTGATTGGGGCTCCAGGTCACTTTGCCGAGTTGCGACTCGGCGCGGACAGTGGCGTTGGAATCGTCCTCCAATTCCACCGTGACCTGCCCGGACTCGCAGCGCACCCGGGAACGTCCGCCGGTCACCCGGCCCTTCAAATTGGCCGACCCGGCCTGGATCAGCACGTCGTCGGCTTCTTTGAAACCAGTGATCTCAGCGCTGCCAGCAGTGAGACGCACCTTGCCCAGATACCTCACATCGGTGCAGCTCAGCACTCCCCCGGTCACTTCGATATCCACTGAAAGCCGCGGATTCACCCGCAGGAACAACTCCTTGCCCAGCCCGAGCGAACGCCACTCGTCCAGATTCAGCGGGGGACGGAAGATGGAGAAACCATCAAAGCTCGGCCCCGGCTCGCCGTCGCTGGAGACTTCCAGCACTGATCCATTGCGGCGCAGCACATGCGGACCCTCCGCTGCAGCAGTGGCCACCGCAGGATCGCCGATGATGCGTACCTTCCGGCCGACCGCTCGCACACTCACCCGGTCCACCCCGGCGCTGCTGCCTGGGCGCGACTTGGGAGCCTGCTGCGGCGGGGGTTGGTTGAAAACTTCCCGCGCGTATGGGGAGTATTCCTGCCCGAGCGGGGCTTCCGGGCCTAATTCCTCATTGCTCGGCTCCGGTTTGACGTCAGCAGTGCCGCTTTCAGCAGCGCCGCCTTCGGCTTTAAGGGTCTCAATCCGCTTGGCCGCTTCAGCTGCGTCGATCCGTCCGGAGGCCAAGTCTTCCAAAATAGGTGTCAAGTCTGGTGAACTCATACCCACAAGTGTAGCCACTCTTTACAAAATTGAAAGCATTTCTTTCTATTTTGGTATTCAGCTACTCAATATTGTGGGCTGTAGGTTCCTCGTCCAGGCTGAAACGAACTGGATCGAGGCCTCTGATGAACGCCACTGAGAAGGCGAGCACCGGGATGACCAGCAAGGCCCCGACGATACCGGCCAGGGTGGCTCCAATCGCCAGTCCAATCAGCACAGCGAGCGGGTGCAGGGAGACGGCGCGTCCGAGCAGGATGGGTTGCAGGAAATGGCCTTCGCTCTCCACCACCAGGACGGTCACCCCGAGCATGATCAGCGCGGTGACCCAACCACCGGACACCAGCGCCAACGAAGTGGCCAGCGTACCAGCCAGGACCGCTCCGACGACTGGGATGAAAGCGGTGATGAAAGTGAATGCGAAAAGCGCCCAAGCCATTGGCACGCGCAGGATCAGCGCGCCGATCAGAATGCCCAAGGCGTCCACGAAGGCCACCAGGACTTGCGCCCGCATGTATGACACCAGCGATTCCCAGCCCTTTCCGGAGGCGCGGCCGACAGGTTGGCGGTAATGCTCAGGCAGCAGGGTCAGCACTGACTTCCAGATTCGGTCGCCATCGGCCAAGAAGAAGAAAGTGGCGATCAATGCGATTGCCGTACCGGCGAAGAAATGTCCGACGCTTCCAGCGGCTGCGGCGAGCATCCCGGCCAGCATGGCGCGGGACTCATTGACCCAGGCAGTGAGGGCGGCGATATAGGAGTTGATCTGGGCCTGGTCGATTTGTAACGGGCCGGTGGCCAGCCACTCCAGCAGCTTGCGTACCGCCGTTGCGAATTCGTCAAATAATGCGGGCCACTCGCGGGCTATCTGCGCCCCAATAGCCGTCAGGATGCCGCCCACGACCAGGGCCAGGGCCAACATGCTCAACACGACTGAGAGCATCTTCGGCACTCTCGCATTGCGCAACCGGGCGACGAATGGATGGAGCAGGGCGGTCATCAGCACAGCGACTGCCAGCGGAATGGCCACTCCGGAGAAGTATTTCAATCCCAGCCAGCAGGCGCCCAGCGCCGCAGCGACGATGAGGAGACGCCAGGCCCACTGCGACGCCGTTACCAGGCCTTGCGGGATTCTGGCCCGGCTGGTCTCGGGTGTGTTCACATCAGGTTCCCTTCCACCGCAGACGTTGCGGCGTGCTCCATAGTAGCCATTTGCTCTAGCCTTGAGGTGTGCAAGAGTCCCGACGGTCCTTGAGTGACCTGCTAGCCCCCGATTGGGCGGCGGCATTAGCCCCAGTGCAAGCGAATATAACCGCGATGGGAGATTTCCTCCGCGAAGAACTAGCCGCTGGGCGCGGCTATCTGCCCGCAGGCAAGAATGTGTTGCGGGCTTTCACCCGCCCACTCGCCGACGTCCGGGTGCTGATCGTCGGGCAAGACCCCTATCCCACCCCGGGCCATGCGGTCGGGCTGTCCTTCAGTGTGGCTGCTGATGTCTTCCCA
>JAISCH010000136.1 GCA_031265725.1 Propionibacteriaceae bacterium | reverse complement strand
CCAGCGGCCTTAGCGGGCTGGTTTCTGAGTCAGATCACTCAGCGCGCTTTGTCTGCGATGCTTTGCTGACCAGCCAGGTCTTTTTCTCTAGGCCGTACCCTTGGTTCATTCGGGAAATTTCACGGATTGCATTCCGTAAAATTTCCCGAATAAGCACGCGGAGGCATATCAGGAGTGTGGGATGGCAGAAAGATCTGCCATCGGCAATCGAGGTGTTTTGCTCAGAGCAGGTCGTTGATTACGATTACTTGCTCGCGGTCGGGGCCGACGCCGATGCCGGAGATGCGGACGCCGATCAGTTCTTCTAGGCGACGGACGTAGGCTTGGGTGTTGTGCGGCAACTCGGCGAAGCTGCGCGCGGTGGTAATGTCCTCGGTCCAGCCGTCCAGGTATTCATAGACTGGCACGGCGTGGTGGAAGTCGGTCTGGGTCATCGGCAGTTGGGTGGTGCGCTCGCCGTTTATGTCGTAGGCAACGCAGACTGGGATTTTCTCCCAGCCGGTTAGCACGTCCAATTTGGTGAGGAAGGTGTCGGTGAAACCATTGACGGCGCAGGCCTCCTCGACGACGAGGGCATCGAACCAGCCGCAGCGGCGCGGACGTCCGGTGGTGGTGCCGAATTCGTCACCGCTGCTCCGCAATGCCTCGCCGTCGGCGTCAAGCAATTCGGTCGGGAACGGCCCTTCGCCCACTCTGGTGGTGTAAGCCTTCATGATGCCGATGGCCCGATCTATCCTCCTCGGCCCGACTCCGGCCCCGGTGCAAGCCCCGGCGGCTATCGGGTTTGACGAGGTGACGTAGGGATAGGTGCCGTGGTCAACGTCGAGATGATGAGCCTGCGCCCCCTCGAAGAGAACGACCAAGCCCTTGTCCAGCGCGTCGTTGAGCACCCGGGAGGTGTTGGCGACCATCGGGCGCAGCCGTTCCGCATGGCTGAGCAGCCGGTCGCTGACCTCATCGGCGGAGATTGCGGCGCGATTGTAGATTTTCAGCAGGAGTTGGTTCTTCTGCTCCAGCGCGGCGGACACCTTCTGCCGCAGGATCGACTCGTCGAACAGGTCCTGCACCCGGATGCCCAGTCGGTTCACTTTGTCGGAGTACGCCGGGCCGACGCCGCGTCCGGTAGTGCCGATCTTGCGCTTGCCGAGGAAGCGCTCGGTTACCCGGTCGATCAGTTGGTGGTAGGAGGCGATGATATGGGCGTTGGCTGAGACCAGCAGCTTCGTGGTGTCCACACCGCGCGCTCCCAGGATGTCGATCTCCTCGAAGAGCACATCCAGGTCCACCACGACTCCGTTGCCGATCACCGGGATCGAATCGTTCAGAATCCCGGACGGAAGCAGGTGCAGCGCGTATTTCTCGCCATTGACCACGAGGGTGTGCCCAGCGTTGTTGCCACCCGAGTAACGCACGGTGTAGTCGACCCGGTCGCCCAAGGTGTCAACGGCCTTGCCCTTGCCCTCGTCGCCCCACTGTGCGCCTACCACGACTATTCCTGGCATGAGTCACCGCCTGAAAAATATGAAAGCCCGCAGGCATCTGCCACCGGGCTATTGCCAAGGTATTTTAGCGCATTTGATCATCTGGGGGCATATGCCTCCAATGCGGCGGCCAGGAAACCCGCCAAATCGCCGGACTCGCCATCGCGCGCGCCGAGGCCGATGACCAGCGGGGGAGCGGAGGTTTGCAACTCTACTCCCCGGAAGCGGTCCCGGAACGACCCCGGCACGACCAAGCGATAAAAACTGCCATCCGCGCCGACCGCCACTGAACGGGCGGCGTTGAGATACCAACCGACGCGATCAGTCCGCACGGTCTTACCGGCGAGCGTGATCGCCCGCAAAGGCTCCGGAACGAGGCCACGGTCTTTAGCCGTGGCCACGAAACCGTCGATCTGGGCTTGGGCGGCAACCGCCTCGGCACGTTCAGTGCTGGCGGCCAATGCCGCTCTCCGGGCGGCGTCCTCGCGGCGCTTGTTCACTGGCGCGACCTCTCAATGAATCGGTGGAAGCCGAATCGCTGCGTAGCCTGATGGCCTACCTCGTGATAGCGACAGCAGCAACAAGGAACAACTGCCGAATCGCAGCCCGGCCCGGCACCGTTATTACTTGAGCGTCTTGCCCGCCGAACGCAGCCGCTCGCAAGCCTCGACAACCCGCTGGGCCATACCGGCCTCAGCGCTCTTGCCCCAAGCTCGCGGATCGTACTGCTTCTTGTTGCCGACTTCGCCATCGATCTTCAAAACGCCGTCGTAGCACTTGAACATGTGTTCCACCACTGGGCGGGTGAAAGCGTACTGGGTGTCGGTGTCCACGTTCATCTTGATGACGCCGTAATCGACGGCATCGGAGATTTCCTGCGCGGTCGAGCCGGAGCCGCCGTGGAAGACCAAGTCGAAAGGCTTGTCCTTGCCATACTTGGCGCCCACTGCGTCCTGGATTTCCTTCAGCACCTCTGGGCGCAGCTTCACCGCACCGGGCTTGTAGACGCCGTGGACGTTGCCGAAGGTGAGCGCGGTGATGTAGCGGCCCTTCTCGCCCAGGCCGAGCACCTCGATAGTGCGCAGGCCATCGGCCACTGTGGTGTAAAGCTTCTCGTTTATCTCGGCCTTCACGCCGTCCTCTTCTCCGCCGACCACACCGACCTCGATCTCAAGGATCTGGTGGTTGTAGTTGGTCAGGGCGAGCAATTCATCAGCGATCTGCAGGTTCTCTTCCATCGGCACTGCGGAGCCGTCCCACATATGCGACTGGAACAGTGGGGCCAAGCCATGATCGACGCGATCTTTGGAGATGGCGAGCAGTGGACGGACGTAGCTGGCCAGCTTGTCCTTTGGGCAGTGGTCGGTGTGGACGACGATATTCACCGGATAGTTCTTGGCGACCACATGCGCGTATTCAGCCAATGCCACCGCGCCGGTGACCATCTGCTTGATCGTCGGGCCGGAGGCGTACTCAGCGCCACCGGTGCTGACCTGGATGATGCCGTCGGAGCCAGCCTCAGCGAATCCGGCCAGCGCGGCGTTCACGGTCTGTGACGAAGTGATGTTGATCGCCGGGAAGGCGTATGAGCCAGCCTTGGCGGCGTCTAGCATCTCGGCATATTTCTCAGGGCTTGCAATGGGCATCGAAGATCTCTTTCAAAGTTGGGGCAAATATTCAGCAAAGCTAAGTCTGCCAAAAATGGACGGCTCGCGTCACCTGTTTTCGGTAATGGGATAGCTAGCCATCCAAGCGGCTTAGGTCTACTCTGGCCCGGCCGGACGACAGGGTGCGGACGGCGATGTCCAGTTCGGCGGGCATGGTGTCGGTATAGATCAAGGGCAGTGAGAGCTGGGCACCGTCCCGTGAACTGACTCGCAACTGGGTCGATCCTCCCCAACGGCTCGGCAGCACTTTCAAATCGCCCACTTCAGGCCAGGGCAGCCATTGGCCATGGATGAGGATGCCATCGCGGTTGAGGCCGATAGCCAATCCTTCGGCTGAATTGGCGGTTTTCGCCGCTCTGAGGTAGGCGACCAGGGTGAATACTGTCATGATCAGGATGATTGTCGCCGGGATCGGGAAACTGGAGGCCAGCAGGTAGCCCCAATCGGACTGTCCGCTTCCCGGGTCGAATTGATCGAACAGTATCGCCGCCACTCCCAAACCAACGATGAAGGCGAAGACGGCCAAATTGACGGTCAACTGCCGACGGCATGCCTTGGCCCGCCCCTTGGCGAGGTCCGGCTGGTAGTAGATGCCGAGTTCGTTGATCACATCATCATTGTAGAGGCCAGGACTAAGCGGTCGCTTGACCAGCGACCTCTTGGCGTAACCGCTATAGCCGTTCGCGTGGTGTCAGTGGCGCTGGCCAGTCCAGTCCGGGGCCGGGACGGCGAGCAGGTAGCGCAGACTGAGTAAATAGGCCTCGCGTGGGACGGTTATCGCGCCGAGGCTGGCCAAGTGCGGGGTCAACCACTGCACGTCGATCAGGCGGCTGTCGGCGTATTCGTCGGAAAGGATGCCGACCAGGCGCATCAGCGCGACTTTTGAGGCGTCGCGGCCGAGGTCGGCGTCATGAAACATCGACTCGCCCGCGAAGAGCCCGCCGAAGCTCACCCCGTACAGACCTCCGACGAGTCGATCCGCGCTGTCCCAGCATTCGATGGAGTGGGCGATCCCGTCGGCGTGCAATTCCTGGTAGACAGCGGTGATCTGGTCGTCTATCCAGCCACCAGTCCGGGCCGGATCGGCGCAGGCCGCGACTACGGCTGAGAAGGCCTGATCGACGCTGGTGCGGTAACGCTTCGCTGACTTTCGCATGGAACGAGTGACGCGCAGCCGGCTCAGCGGCAGCACCCCGCGCAGACGAGGCGACCACCAAGTGACGCCTTCCACATCTTTGAGCGGGGTGATCGGCATGGGGAACAACCCAGCGTGGTAAGCCTCGATAGTGAGCTCGGCGTCGAATTCTGGCGTCGTACAGATCGCATCCTGGTTGGTCGGCCAGCTCTGCGGTGGCCCGAAGATGGGCGAAGTCACCAACTGATTGTCGCACTACTCGGTAAGATTCTTTTCGACAGAATCGCAGGTTGGGTGCGCCGGTTAGGCCGGTCATTTGGCAAAGGCTCTAATCTTTATGTAGTGGTTTTAACGAGGGGAAGGTCATGCCGAAGCTGATTTCCGCCTTTATGGCGTTAGTCTGCATTGCGTTCAGCGGTTGTACGGCAGGGTTTGGCTCCTCGACGATCTATGTATTGATTATTGGGAAAAGCTCCGAGGGCAAGTATTGGGAAGCCGTTCAGGCCGGGGCCGCAGTCCAGGCTGAAAGCGAGCACATCAAGATTCGTTATACCGCCCCAGCTTCCCCAGATGATGTCGAGGGGCAGCTTAAATTGCTCCGCGAGGCGCTGGACACCCGTCCCTCAGCGATTGCTTTTGCCCCGATCAGTCCGACTTCAGCGGTCAATATTGCCAAAGAGGCGACCAACGCCGGCATCCCTTTCATCGCTTTTGACACCCAATTGGAAGGTGTCAATCCAACAGTGACAGTCGCCACCAACAACAACACAGCGGCCAGTGAGGCTGCCCGCCACATGTGCGATCTGATCGGCAACGAGGGTGAGGTGGCGACCGTTTCCGACGCGCTCGGCCACCAGACCGAGATCGACCGCTACATCGGCTTCCGGGAGGGGCTGGGAGAGAGTTGTCCCCAAGTGAAGCTGTTGGACCCGATCACTCTTGACGGTGACGAGGAAACTGGCCTGGCAGCATTTAAGAATTTGTTGGAAAAGCAGAAACCGGCTGGGGTGTTCTTCACCTCACCAGACGCGGCCAGCAAAATCCTTGCCACTTGGAAAGCGGGCGAGGACGATCCGGTGTTGATCGGCTTTGAGTCTGGAGCCGCGCAGATCAAAGCCATTCGCTCCGGAGTGATGGCTGGAGCTATCGCGCAAAATCCGACTGGAATGGGCGCACAGGTGGTTTCCTCAGCGGTCAGGTTGTTGGAGGGCAAACCATTGCCCCGGTTGGTTGACACTGGTTTCTTCTGGTACGACAAGGAGAATATTGACAAACCGGCCATTCAGGAAGTTATTTCCGAATAGCCGGGCGTCAGCGCGAGGCTTTCAGGCCATTAATTCGGTGGCGACCAACTCGGCGGCTGCTTGGAGCAGCGGCACTGCCCGGTCTCTGACTTCGTCGGTCATCCGGTCCTTGGGGCCGGAGACGGAGATCGCCCCGGAAACTGGCGCTTGCGGAATGGCGACTGCGAAACAGCGCACGCCCAACTCCTGCTCCTCCTCGTCCACCCCATAGCCGCGTGCCCGGATCGTCTCCAATTCGGCGAAGAGTCCGCTCAGCTCAGTGATGGTGTGGACGGTTTGCGCGTCCAGCCCTGCTCTCCCGACGATGGCGCGCACCTCGGATTCGGGAAGGTTGGCCAGAATCACTTTGCCGACGCCGGTGCTGTGCAGATTGACCCGGCGGCCCACTTCGGTGAATACTCGCATCGAAGTCTGATGGGATTGCACCTGGGCGACATAGATTACCTAGACCCGGTCGCGGATGGCCATATTTGCCGTCTCGCCCAATGCTTTGGACAAATCCGCCAGCACCGGGCGCGCCCAACTCCCGGTCAGCCGGGCCGCCGCCTCGCCGAGAGTGATCAGCCGTGGGCCCAAGGCATAACGGCGGGAGGCAAGCTGTCGGGCATAACCTCCCGCCATCAGGGTACGCAACATTCGGTGCAGAGTTGGCACTGGCAATTCAAGCCTCTCGGAGAGCTCGCTCAGCCCGACTTCGCCCTCGGCGTCGACCATCGCTTCCAGGATTGCGAAAGCGCGGTCAACCGACTGGATGCCATCCCTTCGCTCAGCCATGCGGCCCACTATGCCTTGAGTGGGAGCGGGGAAGTCGGAGCGTCAGCGGCCACGGTGGCCAACTCCTCGAATTCGGTCATATTGTCCAGAGCACTGCCCATGGCGATATTGGTGACTCTTTCAACGATGACCTCCACCACTACCGGAACACTGAGTTCGCGGGCCATCTGCTCGGCTTTGGCGAACGCGGCGGGGAGTTCAGCCGGAGTGCGTACCCGGATGGCTCCGCAGCCCAGTCCTTCGGCCACCCGGACATGGTCCACTCCGTAGCCGTCCATATCCGGGGCGTTCAAATTGTCGAAAGACAATTGCACCTGGTAGTCCATGTCGAAGCCACGCTGTGACTGCCGGATCAGCCCGAGATAGGCATTGTTGAGCACGACGTGGACGTAGGGGATGTGGTGCTGGGCACCGACGGCCAATTCCTCGATCAGGAATTCGAAGTCGTAATCACCGCTCAGCCCCACGACTAGCTCGTCCGGCAGCGCCTTGGCGACACCGAGGCAGGCCGGCAGCGTCCAACCCAGCGGTCCGGCTTGGGCGGCGTTGATCCAGCCGCGCCGAGAGAGCACGTTGAGGAATTGCGCCCCGGCGATCTGGGTCAGGCCGATGGTGGTGACGTAGCGGCAACGTCCGCCGAAGGCCCGGTTCATCTCCTCGTAGACCCGCTGCGGCTTCAGCGGCACGTTGTCGAAGTGGGATTTGCGTTGCAGGCTTTGCCGGTGCTCTTGGCTGAGCGCCACCCATTCGGAGTAGTCAGGAAGCTCGCCATGCTCTTTCCGGGCCTTGGCCTCGGCTAGGAGCATGCTCAACGCAGTGTGCGCATCGGAGACCACGGCGATATCGGGACGGAAGATACGCCCGATCTGGGTCGGCTGGATGTCGATGTGGGCGAAACGGCGTCCCGCGCG
>JAISCH010000128.1 GCA_031265725.1 Propionibacteriaceae bacterium | reverse complement strand
GTCTGAAGATGTACTTCGACTACGAGCAGACATTGGCGTGGGCGGCGCAAATCGCAGCAGTCGTCGCGGCTGACCGTGACAAGCTCCGCGATATTGAATTGGTGATCTTTCCGACTTTCCCGTCATTGGCCGCCGTGGCGAAAATCTTCGCCCAATCCCCGGTGGCAGTGGGAGCGCAAAACCTCTCCGACCATGAGCAGGGCGCTTTCACTGGTGAGGTCTCGGCGCAGACCTTGGTCCAGGTCGGCTGCAGCTATGTCGAGATCGGCCATGCCGAGCGGCGGTTGCTCTTCGGGGAGGGGGACAGCGAGATTCAAGGCAAACTCGTGGTGGCCTTCCGCAATCAATTGACTCCGCTGCTCTGCGTCGGGGAACCCACTCAAGGATCCAAGGCGGACGCCGGGGCTTACTGCGTGCAGCAGTTGGCGAACACCTTGGGACGAGTCGGGGATGAGCACGCCGGTTCTCCGGTGGTCGTCGCCTATGAGCCGGTCTGGGCCATCGGCGCGCAGTCACCAGCGACCGTCGAGCACATTGCCACGGTCTGCCAGATGGTCAAGCAATGGCTCGCGCAGAATCGTCCGGCAGCCAAGTCGTGCGTCGTCTATGGGGGCAGCGCCGGTTCCGGCCTGTTGGCCCAACTCGGAACGCGGGTGGACGGCCTGTTCCTCGGCCGGTTCGCCCACGACTCCCAGGCCTTCGCGGAAATCCTCGCCGAGGCGATCCGGCAGCCGGGCGGCGATGGATAGCAGGACTGGTGAGCATGAGTGTGGATGCCTTGATGATTGGTTCGCGGCGGACTAAGCAGTTGGAACGCCGCGAGGCGGTCATGCGGGCTGTGATAGCTGAGGGCAGCGTCCGGATCGAGGACTTGGCCCAGCGCTTCGGAAGTTCCTTGATGACTCTGCACCGGGATTTGGACGATCTGGAGTCGCGCGGCATCCTGCGCAAGTCCAGGGGAGTGGCGACAGCCAGTTCAACCAGCCTGGTCGACGCGACTTACGCCTATCGCTCCAGCCGCCAGCAGTCGGAGAAGTCCCTGCTGGTCAAGACCGCATTGGATTACATTGAGCCGGGCCAATCCCTATTGCTGGACGATTCCACCACAGTGCGTTTCATCTCCCATTTCATCCACGGCAAAGTGCCGCTCACCGCGATCACGAATTCGCTGCCGTTGCTCACCGATTTGCAGGGCATCAGAGGTATTTCCCTGGTCGCTTTGGGCGGGTCGTTCTTCAATCCGGCGAGTGCGTTCATGGGGCACAGCACTACCGAGCAGATTTCTAATATCCGCGCTGATGTGCTGCTCATGTCAACACCGGCAATAGTGGACGATATGTGCTTCCATCAGCAGCAGGAGACCGTCGATATCAAACGGGCGATGGTCGACTCGGCTGCCACCAAGATTTTGCTGGTGGACCACACTAAATTCGAGAAGCGGGCTATTCACGGAATCGTGCATCTGTCAGTATTCGATTTGGTGATAGTGGATTCGTTCACTTCACCCGAACATTTGAGCAGATTGCGTGGGCAGGGGATCAATGTGGTGATCGCCGCCAATTGAGAACAAATCACAACTAATAGGAGTTTAAATGAGTCAATCAGTGCCGGAAACTATGCGCGCGAGTGTGCTTTATGGCGCGAATAAATTGGAATTGGAAACCCGGCCAGTGCCGGTGCCTGCTCCGGACGAGGTCTTGGTCAAAGTCAAGAGTGTCGGGGTGTGCGGTTCGGACGTCCACTTCTACAAGGAGGGCCGGTTGGGCGACTGGATCGTTACGCAGCCCTTGGTGCTCGGTCACGAGTCTGGCGGCGAGATCGTTGCGGTCGGTGCCGATGTGGACCCGGCCCGGATCGGGGAGCGGGTCAGTGTCGAGCCGCAGCATCCCTCGACCACCTCCGCCGAGACTATGCGCGGCGAGTACAACCTCGACCCGCAGATGCAGTTCTATGCCGTTCCGGGCACGGACGGAGCCTTCCAGGAGTATGTGACCATCCAGTCGCATTTCGCCTACAAAATCTCCGACCAGGTGAGTGACGACGCCGCCGGGCTGATGGAGCCGTTGTCGGTGGCCATCGCTACCGCTCGCAAGGGGCATTTCACCGTTGGTGACCGGGTGCTCATCACCGGAGGCGGGCCAATCGGGCTGCTCTGCGCCCAGATCGCCCGGGCCTATGGCGCGCGCGAGATCATCATCACCGATGTGTCCGCTCAGCGGCGGGAGACCGCCTTCAAATTCGGCGCTACCTCGGTGATCGACCCGATCGCGGAGGACGTTTCCAAGCTCAAGCTGGGTGTGGACGCCTACGTGGATGCGTCCGGAGCCTCGTCGGCCGTGGTCAGCGGGCTTTACAACGTGCGTCCGGGCGGCTACGCGGTGATCGTCGGCATGGGTGCCACCGAGGTTTCGATCCCGATTCCGGTGGTGCAGAACAACGAGATTTGGCTGACCGGCATCTTCCGCTACAACAACACCTGGCCAACCGCCATCGACCTAGTCGAGCGCGGCATCGTTGATCTGGACGGCTTGGTGACCAACCACTACGGCCTAGCCCAAGTCGGTGAGGCACTGAGTTCAACCACCCTTCCCGGAGTGATCAAGTCGGTAGTCCATCCCTATCTCTAGCCCCAAAAAAAGTGTCCTCGCTTCACTGCGGTACTTTTCGAGGACCCCGACATTTGACATTGAGGGGGCGACCCCCTTCAAACCCCCGCGCTCACTGCGCTCGCAACAAGGTGTCCGCGTAACGACAATTGGACCATCGCGCCGCTGG
>JAISCH010000281.1 GCA_031265725.1 Propionibacteriaceae bacterium | reverse complement strand
GTCCGCAAGTGGGTGCTACAGCGCGGCTAGAGTAGCTGCACTCTCAGGTGTACCCAAGAGCACGGTCTATGGGTGGGCGCGTTCGGGACTCATCGTCCCTTCGGTTTCCTCGGTGCGGGAGAAACTTTGGTCGTATCAAGACCTGCTCACCCTCCGGGCAGTCTATTGGCTGCGTAAGCGCAAGGACACCGGCCTTCCCGGCACTGAACGAATACCAGCCAGCCCGATGAATCAGGTGCGTGCTGTGCTGGAACAGACGATAAACCAAGGTCTTGACCTGTGGAACGATCCGAGTGTTCAAATCCGTATTGACTTGGATGGGCATATCTTCTTCACTCAGGACGACAGCGCCCGACGGGACGCTTTCGGACAGGTGTCGCTTGACCACGCACAGAGCGTTGATTTGCTGGATGCCTTTGGCGATAGTCCAGGACTGGTGCGTCCTACTGAGCACGTGCGTATCGCGCCTGCACGGTTGGCCGGTGAGCCGCACCTGTTGCGGACTCGTATTGGCACCCAGTCGCTGCTGGCATTGAAGGAAGATGGTTACCCGAGCAGCAATATCGCCCGGCTATATGACATTCCAGTAGAGCAAGTGGAAGAGGCGCTTAAATATGAGTGGGGGCTTGCGGCGTGACCTTCCGTCTTGCGCTAGATCAAAACTTCCGTGCCGAACGGGTATCTCTGGCAGCCCAGCAGATGCAGTAGTACAATCAATCTTATGACGAGTGTGGCTGTTTGGGAGCAGGTTGAGGCGCTGCCATTGCGCGAACAGTTTGAGTTGGCGGAACGGATACAGGACACTGTTCCAGAAATCCCCAGTGCTGACCTTGCCGAGCTCTCCCGTGAAGAACTGCGCGCAATGCTGGACGAGAGTTACCAACACGCTATCGCCCATCCGGAAACCCTTATCACGGTTGAGGAATCGGCGCGTCAGTTCCGGCAGAGGCGTCCTCGGTGAGCTACTGGGTTCGGATAACCCAGGGAGCGCAAACGCAAGCGGATGAGCTAGCTGACTGGTTTCACTTGAACGCATCCGCGCAGGTTGCTTTCGCTTTTGAGGATAGTTTCCATGATGCTGCGGCAGATTTGGCGGAATTCCCAGCAGGCCATCCATTTGACGAGGAGATGAAAGCTCGCCATAGGTCCATCCCGGGATTCCGCCGTTATCGGCTGTGGTTTCAGTTAAGTGGTCACACTGTGTTAGTTCTTGCAGTCACTCACGAAGCGATGGGCAAAGAGTCGGTTTTGCGGCGGCTCCAGGGCAAGTAGCACACTTCACTTCACCCGACTGAAAGACTAGTTTTTCAGTTATTGATCTTCGACTCCATCGGACCCACCAATCGCTGAATCGACAATGAACGGAATAGTTCGATGGCGAAGACCAGCGTTATTGAGTCAACTGTGAGCTTAGGTATCAGTTGTGCAGGCAACGGCTTGGGTGGGTGCACGTCTGACGAAATTCGGTGACTCGGTACCCATTGGGACTTGGGCTCACATAGGCTGGCGGGTGGGATCGGCGGCGAAGGAGACGTGGTGCGCGAATTGCAAGCTCAGGTGGTGGTGATTGGCGGTGGGGCCACTGGGGTCGGTGTTCTGCGCGATGTGGCTATGCGGGGGTTTTCGGCGATTCTGTTGGAGCGCGCTGATCTGGGGCAGGGGACTACCAGTCGTTTTCATGGGTTGTTGCATTCGGGGGCGCGCTATGTGGTGGCGGACCCGGAATCGGCTCGTGAATGCGCTGTTGAGAACGCTATCGTCAGGCGTATCCACGCGAATGCTGTCGAGCGCACCGGGGGGCTTTTCGTCAGCACTCCAGTGGACGATCCGGGCTATGTGGATCAATTCCTGGCCGGGGCCAAGGCCAGCGGTGTTAGGGCCGAGGAGATCAGTGTGGGCGAATGCCTGCGCCGGGAGCCGAGGTTGAATCCTGGCATCACCCGCGCTATCGAGGTGGACGACGCGGCGGTGGACGGTTGGGCTTTGGTTTGGGGCGCGGCTCGTTCAGCCCAGGAGTACGGCGCGCAAGTGCTCACCCATCATCGCGTGGTCAGCATTGAGCGAGACGGCGGTCAGGTCATGGGGGTGCGCTGTGTGGACGACAAGACCGGCGAGGAAGTCAGCATCGAATGCAGCTTTGTGCTCAACGCCGCTGGCCCTTGGGCGGGCAAGGTGGCCGCGCTGGCTGGTTGTCACGATGTAGAGGTCGTCCCCGGCCGGGGGATCATGATCGCAATGGCGCACCGGCTGGTGAATCGCGCAGTGAACAGGTGCAACTATCCCGGCGACGGCGACCTCATCGTCCCGGCCCACACCGTCTGCATAGTCGGCACTACCGATGTGGCCGCAGCTGACCCCGACCATCTGGAAATTCCGGGCGACGAAGTTCAGCAGATGTTGGACGCCGGTGAGGTGTTGGTGCCCGGCTTCCGCTCGTCCCGCGCGCTGCACGCCTGGGCGGGTGCGCGTCCACTGGTGAAGGACAACCGGGTCTCCGCTTCCGACACCAGGCATATGAGCCGGGGAATGTCGATCATCGACCACCAAAGCCGCGACGGGCTGGGCGGGCTGCTCACCATCGTCGGCGGCAAGCTGACCACCTATCGGTTGATGGCTGAGCACGCCGTCGATCTGATGTGCGCACAACTCGGTGAGCAATGCGCCTGCCGCACCGATCAGGAGCCGGTGCCAGACGCGCGCGGCAAGCCGAATCATCAGGTGAGTGATCGTTTCGCGGAACGGGAAGCGCACCGGGACGGCCAATTGATCTGCGAGTGCGAATTCGTCACGAAAGACCTTTTCGCCGCGACACTGGCCGCCAACCCCCGGGCGTCGTTCGACGATCTGCGCCGCCAACTCCGGCTCGGGATGGGGCCGTGCCAAGGCGGTTTCTGTGCGCTGCGGGCCACCGGGATAGCGGTGGAGACCCAGCAGCGCAGTGTCGCGGAGGCGAATCAAGCCTTGCGCGAATTCTTGATGAATCGCTGGATCGGGCTGTGGCCGATCCTCTACGGGGATCAGCTTCGCCAGGCGGTGCTGGATGCCTGGATTCAACTCGGCACCTTGGATTTGGCCCACTTGCCCGAGGCGGCGCGGACTCCGGAGGTGGCCAATGGCTAGGGCTATTGTCATCGGTGCGGGATTGGCCGGGCTGACTGCGGCGATAAAGCTGCGCGAAGAAGGCTTCG
>JAISCH010000081.1 GCA_031265725.1 Propionibacteriaceae bacterium | reverse complement strand
CCAGCGGGAGAATCGGCCGTCAACTCCAATCCGTGCTCTGCGGCTATCCGAAGCAGCGATCCGGACACCCCGGAACGAAGCAGGGTTCGATCAGACAGGTCGAACATACTCATATCCAGCCGGATCACTGGATGTGGGGTGAAATCGAAGTCGCTTAGGCCCAGCCAGAGGCCATCGAACAATTCCCGATGACCCTCGAACGCCTCCTTGATCGTGTCAACCAACAAAGACTTGCCGAAACGGCGCGGACGAGATAGGAAGAAGTACTTGCCCTGGGAAGCCAAGTCATAGACATACTTGGTCTTGTCGGCATACAGATAGTCGCCCTCGCGCAGTTTGCGGAATGTTTGCAAACCAACCGGCAACTTCTTCATGGCACACCTCTGAAAGAAGCCTACCAACAGATGTCCGGCTGGATCACGAAGGGATACCTCCTCACTGCCTGGTTTTGACGTGCCTCAGCGGGGCTGTTTTACTTGCAACTGTGCCGCAGGAAAGTTCTAGCCGCCCGCGTCCGATGAAGCCGTTGCCGCGTCCGGACGGAAAGGCACTGCCTGCTGATTCGCGGGTGCATAATCTCACCTTGGTGTTGCGGAAATTGTTCTTTGACGGGCCGCTGTCTCGAGCCGACTTGGCTACTGCGACTGGGTTGACCAGGGTCACTGTGTCCGACTTGGTGGCCGAATTGCTCTCGCAGAATCTGGTGTTGGAACTCAGCAAACGAGTTAAGGGGCGCACCGGGCGTCCGGCTACCCCGGTGGTCTTCAATCCGGACGCTTACAGCATCGTCGCCCTTGACCTCTCCGACACTCGAAATATCCGGGGCGCGCTGGTGAACCTCTCCGGACAGATCGTCCACCGGCGAGTGGACGATATCGACTCGGTGCGCGGGGAGAACGCGCTGAGCCGGGTGAACGCGATGGTCGCTGAATTGGTGGGCAAGGCAACCCAGCCGATACTGGGAATCGGAGTCGGTTCGCCGGGCATCGTCGATCCCTACGGCAACTTGCTGGCTGAGGCTTATTTCGGCTGGACCGGCGTCAATCTGGCCGACGTCATTTCCAAGGAGCATCAACTGCCCTGCCATGTGGCGAACGACGCCAACGTGGCGGCTTTGGCGGAGACCATCTTCGCCGGGGCCAGAGGACAGAGCTTGCTCACCCTGGTCCTCGCCCACGGCATCGGGGCTGGCCTAGTCATTGACGGCTCCCTGGTCCAAGGCTCGGGCTTCGCCGCCGGCGAGATCGGGCATGTGGTCGCCGACGAGTCCGGCGCGCCGTGTGGCTGCGGCCGTCGTGGCTGCCTGGAGACCTTCATCTCGTTGCCAGCTTTGGAGAAATTGGCCGGGGACTCGCCCAGTCTGGCCGATGTTGGCTGGAAGACCGGCTGTGTGCTGGCCCCTATCGTCGGCGCGTTGAACCTGGATGAGATCGTGCTGGTCGCCCCTCCGGAGCTGGTGCTCGGCTCGTTCCTCATCTCGATGAAGGGCGCTATCACCGTCCACACCCTGCCGTCGTTGACGGAGAAGTTGGACCTGCGGGTCTCCTCACTGGGCCAAGACGCCACTCTGATCGGAGCGGCAGCCCTGGTCAGTGCCGAAGAATTGAATCTGCTCTAGCGTCGCTAGCGAATATCGACTCTTGCAAAGTCTCATTCACTCAATCGGCTCACTGACAAACACAAGCACTTGCCAGCCTCGCCTCAATCGTGACTATCAACTCCTACGGAGTTTCATCCACTCAATCGGCTCACTGACAAACACAAGCATTTGCCAGCCTCGCCTCAATCGTGACTATCGACTCGTGTAGAGCGTCACTCAATCGGCTCGGCTCACCCAAAGACATAAACGCTTGACCAGCAACCTGTTGACGCTCTCCGCTTGGCAACCGCTGGGCTACGCTTTTGCTGATGGAGGTATTGAGCAGATTCTCACTTCCCACCCAAACGTGGTTCCGGGAGAATTTCGCCGCCCCCACCGCCGCCCAACAAGAGGCCTGGCAGGCGATCAGCGCTGGGGAGAACGCACTGGTGGTCGCCCCCACTGGTTCTGGGAAAACCCTGGCCGCCTTCCTCTGGGCGATTGACCAGTTGGCAACGTCTGACCAGTCGGCCGCGCCTGATCCGTTGCCAATATTTGATCAGTTGACCGCGCCTGACCAGTCAGCGACAGCGGAGGCCACCACCGGGGTGCGGGTGCTCTACATCTCTCCGTTGAAAGCCTTGGCCGTCGATGTGGAACGAAATCTGCAGGCCCCGTTGCGCGGCATCCAGGCCACCGCCCGCGAATTGGGGCTGCGTCCGCCCAGCATCCAGGTCGGGGTGCGCACTGGCGACACCCCTGCAGCCGAACGCCGTCGGCTCGTCCGGCTGCCGCCCGACATTCTCATCACCACACCGGAATCGCTGTTCCTGCTGCTGACCTCGGCGGCCAGAGCGGCCTTGACGAAGATCGAGACGGTGATCGTGGACGAAGTGCATGCGGTGGCGGGCAGCAAACGCGGCGCGCACCTGGCGCTGAGTCTGGAACGATTGGACGCACTGCTGCCGCATCCGGCCCAGCGCATCGGCCTGTCAGCCACCGTCCGCCCAGCCGAGCGCGTCGCCAATTTCCTCGGCGGCGTCCAACCGGTACGGATCGTCGCACCCAAGACGCAGAAAAACTGGCAACTGGAAGTCGTCGTCCCACTGCCGGATATGGACCAGCCCGGCAAAATGGATCAGCCCGGCGACCCGGAGACCCAGTCGGTCTGGCCCGCCGTCGAAGAGCGCATCGTTGAATTGATCGAACAGCACCGCTCCACGTTGATCTTCACGAATTCCCGCCGCTTGGCTGAGCGGCTGACCGCGCGGATCAGTGAGCTCTGGACGGCACGGTTGGCGGAATGTGGCGAGGAGGCCGGGAGCGGCTACTTCGCCCGCGCGCATCACGGCTCGGTCAGCCACGAGGAGCGCAAGCAGATCGAGGAGGATTTGAAAGCCGGGCGGCTCCGCGCGGTGGTGGCGACATCGAGCCTGGAACTGGGCATCGACATGGGCGCTATCGACCTGGTCATCCAGGTGGAGGCCCCGCCCTCGGTGGCGTCCGGCCTGCAACGGATCGGACGGGCGGGCCACCGGGTCGGCGCGGTGTCCCACGGGATCATCTTCCCCAAATTTCGCGGCGATCTACTGCAAGCGGCAGTCGTCACCCAGCGGATGCGCAGCGGCGCTATCGAAGCCATCAAGCTGCCGATCAACCCGCTCGATGTGCTCGCCCAGCAGCTCGTGGCGATGGTGGCGATGGACGATTGGCGCGTGGACGACCTGGAAAGGCTGGTCCGCCGTTCGGCCAATTTCGTCCAACTGCCCCGGACCGCGCTCGAATCCCTGCTGGACATGCTCACTGGCCGTTACCCCAGCGATGAATTCGCCGAACTGCGTCCCAGGCTCAACTGGGACCGCAGCCAGAATCTGCTCACCGGACGGCGCGGGGCGCAACACTTGGCGGTGACCTCGGGCGGCACCATCCCTGATCGCGGGCTTTACAGCGTCTTCTTGGCCACTGAGGCGGTCACTGTCCCGTCGTCCCCCACTGACTCGTCCTACCCCACTGTCCAGTCGTCTCCCACCGACTCGGATTTCACCGCCAACACTGGCCGGGCCAACGCCAACCGTTCCCGAGGCGGCCGCCGCGTGGGCGAGCTAGACGAGGAGATGGTGTACGAGTCGCGGGTGGGCGATGTGTTCGCCCTGGGCACGTCCACTTGGCGGATTGAGAAGATCACCCACGACCAGGTGATCGTGACTCCGGCTCCCGGAGTTCCGGCGCGGATGCCCTTCTGGCACGGTGACGCGCTCGGTCGTCCGGCCGAATTGGGAGAAGCTGTCGGAGCGTTCGTACGCCGGTTGGACGCGCTGCCCCCGGCCAGCGCCAAGGCGGAACTCATCGCCGCTGGATTGGACGAGTGGGCAGCCGACAACCTGCTCGACTATCTGAAGATGGAGAAGCAACAGACCGGCTATCTGCCCACCGACCGGCAGTTGGTCGTCCAGCATTCCCGCGACGAGGTGGGCGATTGGCGAGTGGTGGTGCTCTCGCCCTATGGCGGCCAGGTTCACGCGCCCTGGGCCTTGCTGGCGGCGGCCCGGCTGCGCGAACGTTTCGGTGCGGACGTGCAGGCCATGCACGGGGACGACGGCATGGTCTTCCGGATTCCGGACAACAGCCTGGATTGGGAGGCGGGCGAGTGGTCGGAGTTGGACGACATCGCCCTGCTGGCCGATATCTTCCCCACTCCGGACGAACTGACCCAGGCGGTGACCGCCCAACTCGGTGACTCGGCTCTCTTCGCCTCCCGTTTCCGGGAAGCCGCCAACCGGGCGTTACTACTGCCGAAGCGTCGTCCCAACCAACGCCGGGCACTGTGGCAGCAACGGCTCCAGGCCGCCCAATTGCTGGAAGTCGCCAATTCCTACCCAAGCTTCCCGATCATCATGGAGACGGCGCGGGAATGCCTGAATGATGTTTTCGACGTGCCCGCGTTGGAACAGTTGCTGGCCCGAGTCCGCTCCGGAGCCATCCAGACCGTCTCGGTCACTCTGCCGCAGCCCTCGCCGTTCACCTCGTCGCTGCTGCTCGGCTATATGGCGGCCTTCCTCTATGAGTACGACTCGCCGCTGGCTGAACGGCGGGCCGCCGCGCTATCGCTCGATCCGCAATTGCTCGCCCAACTCCTCGGCCAGGTGGCGGTGCCCGCGCTGGCCGAATTGCTCGAGCCGGACCAACTCGCCCGCACTGAGGCCGAGTTGCAGCACTTGACCGACTCCCGGAAAGCCCGCGACGCCGACGAGTTGACTGACCTGCTCCGCGCGCTCG
The DNA here is from genome assembly GCA_031265725.1 of Propionibacteriaceae bacterium. GTDB lineage: Bacteria > Actinomycetota > Actinomycetes > Propionibacteriales > Propionibacteriaceae > Propionicimonas. Next base: position 9,294 of record JAISCH010000081.1, on the reverse strand, counting down.
GGCCATTGACCACCAGCCAGTTGGCTGCCCGCTGTCAGTCGCCACCGGACGTTCCCGACTGGCTAGCGGAGTTGGTCCGGCAGCAGCGGGTCGGTTGCGCCGGCTTGGCCCAGCCGCCCGTTGAGCTTGCCGGGGCTAGAGATTCTATTGCCGGGCCAGAAGTCTATTCCGCCCAATCCCGTGCGGGCCTTGCCGAAGCCGGCCGGCAATCTCCGGATGACCGGCTGTGGATCGCCGCTGAGGACTTGGCCGAACTGCCATCGGTGGCACGCTGGGTGCTTCGTTATGCCCGCAGCCATGCTCCCTTCACCTTGGCTGAGCTCGGCAGTTGGCTAGAGCGGATTGACCGGTCTGGATTTGTTATGGGTTCCCCCGCCCGAGTGGCGCAACTGCTGGCTGATTTGGTGGCCGCTGGGAAATTGGCCGAAGGGGAATTGCGCCCGGCCGGGTGGGTGGCCCCGGAACCGCCACTGGTCACCGACAACACGAGCGTCCAATACTGCGATCCGAATGTGCTGCAGACGTTGCGCCGCCGTTCCATCGCCGCGCTGCGGAAAGCCGTCGAGCCGGTTTCGGCCACTCAATTCGCCCGCTTCCTGCCCAGTTGGCATGAATTCGGCGCTCGCCGGGGCAGTGCGGGCGTGCTGCGCACCATCGAACAATTGGCCGGAGTGTCGTTGGCCGCGAGCGCATGGGAGACGTTGATCCTTCCGGCCCGGGTGAGTGACAACCATCCGGCCATGTTGGACGAATTGCTCGCCGCCGGAGAGGTTTGCTGGCAAGGCAATGGCGCGCTGGCCAGCGGAGACGGTTGGGTGTCGTTCCATCTCCGCGATTCGGCCAGCCTCACCCTGCATCCCAGCGAGCCAACGTCCGTCACTTCAATCGGGACGGACGTGCTCACCCTGCTCGGCCAGGGCGCTCTCTTCGCGGCCGACCTGGCCGCCAAGCTGGAATGGAGTCAGGCGAAGGTGCTGGCTGAGCTTTGGGAACTGGCCTGGTCCGGACTGGTTTCCAACGATTCCTTCGCCGGAGTACGAACGCTGCTCAAGCAGGGTTCGCAAACCCATCGCACCCCGCGCGCCCCGCTGCGTACCCGTTATGGACGGCCCCGGCTCCGGCTCGGCCACACCGCCACACCGCCGCCGCAAGCTGGTGGGCGCTGGTGGGCGATTCCCGCCCCAGACACCGACCCGACCCGACGCGCGGTCGCCAGCGCCGAGTCATTGCTCGACCGCTACCCGGTGCTCACCAAAGGCAGCGTGCTGGCCGAAGGAGTGACCGGAGGATTCGCCACGATCTACCGGGTGCTGGCAGCGGCGGAGGAAGCCGGGCAATTGCGCCGAGGCTATTTCATCGAAGGATTGGGCGCCGCTCAATTCGCCCCAGCGGCAGTCATCGACCGGCTCCGCGAGGACGCCCTCACAGCAGACTCAGCTACATCAACGCCCATCGCGGACTCCGCAACGTCATCACTGACCGCGATCACCCTAGCCGCCTGCGATCCAGCCAACCCCTACGGAGCGGCACTGCCCTGGCCGATCCGGCAGCACGGCCATTCACCCGGCCGCAAACCAGGTGCCCTAGTGAGCCTGGTCGCCGGACAACTCACCCTCTACGTCGAACGCGGCGGACGAACAGCCCTGACCTGGTCCACCGACCCAGCTACCCTAGCCACCGCAGCCGCCTCCCTAAGCGCCCAAACCCTACGCCAAGCCGCCGGAGACCTGACCATAGAAAAAGTGAACGGCACCCCCATCCTGTCCGCCAATCACCCGCTAGCCGCCGCCCTGACCCAAGCCGGATTCAAAATCACCCCGCGCGGCTACACCCTGCGGATGCGCTAGATAATTCCACAAGGTGCAGCTCTACAAACACCCCGAGTGGGTAAGACTCAACTCATTCATAAATGTTTCAGCCGTCCAGTTGTTCAGGGCTATTAGTGCTGCCGTGCTATGGAGCCAGTGCCCCACGCCTCGTCAGGAGACGCTGTATTCACGGGTCTTCTTGTCCAGGGCTCTTTCCACTACAAGGCCGTCTGCCTGGAGCCGCCGCAGCGAGTGGCGCACTTGGAACGAGGTCAAGCCTGTTGTCTCGGCCAGCGCCCGAACCGTAGCCGGACCGCCACGCAGAGAAGCGAACACCGTTGCCTGGGTCGGGTGGAGCCTGGATTGGGTGCCAGACACCGATACACCTGGGACAGCTACCACGCTGACCGCGCGGCCACCCCTACGCGCCAGCACACGCACCGTGAACCGCACGCCGTGGTCGTGAAATACCGGCCGGGGCATACCCGCCTCGGCCAACGCCTCCAACACAGTCGGGATGCCGCTACCCAACCGCTCGACCACCCGTTGCCCGTCCGACATGCGTACCGAGCGCAAAATCTCGCTCAGCCAGCCGTTGCGCAGATGCGACGGTGTCTTGCCCAGCGCGTCCACTGACAACCCCAGCAGACCACCGGCATTGGCAACTAGCAACTGCCGCGAGTCGATGCGGAGCGTGATCGGAGCGTCCAGGGCGTGCGGACCCAAGTCGCGGTGGATCAGCGCGTTGGCCACTAACTCCCGCACTACGTCAGATGGATAATCGGCCCTGTCTTCAACCGCTCCAGTCACCGGATCGGAGACGATCCCCTGCAATGTCACCCGCCGCACCCACTGAACCGCCGACTCCAGCATCACGGGCACCGGACCCGTCAGATACATGCTGTCGAGCGCCCGAGACTCGCGCCCCAGCCGCTCGTCCACCAGACTCGCCTGGATCGCCAGATTGGGAAAGAACTGCTGCGGATAGGTGCCAAGCGCCAGCAGCCCCGCCAGCGTCGGCTTCCCCTGCTGGGTGACAACGCCTGTACGCAGCAGCGTGACCTCATCCGTCGCAGTAGCAAGGATGGGAGACAGTGTGCGGCGATCCTCCAGGTAGCGGAGGACGGCCGCCTGGTCCAGATCGGCTGTTGTGGCCTCGTCAACAGGCGCACGGTCGAAGACGGGGTTGCCCCGGTCGGCAACAAAAGCCTGCTCCTCCTGGTAAGACAATGGATAATCGCCGTCGTACTGGCGCAGATACGCCTTGCCCGACCGGCGCACCCGCACCGGCTTGAACTGCCGCCCCACTTCTGGAACATCGACCACGACCAGCGTCGTCGCCTCAAAGTCGATCGCTTCCACGGCGACGGCCACGGACGGCTCCAACCCATTGCGAGCCACCGCCACCACGGCCTTCTGGCAGGCCACCGCATCATAGACACCTGTAGCCGCAAAAGCGCGACTCTCGTCAAGGCCGAGGATCAGCATTCCACCACCCGGCGTGTTGGCGAATGCGCTCAACGTGGCCGCAACCGAGCCTGGGAAACCTCCGGCCGCACTCTTCGCCTCCAAGCGTGCGTCATCGCTTCCAGCCGCCCGCAGCCTAGCGATGATCGCACTCAGATCCATAGCCAGATTGTAGCAAGGATTGTGAGATTGTCACAGGAAAATAGTGAGATGAGTCTCACAATCATCAGGTGATCCACAATCCCCTATTTGGGGGATGGGTGTCCCCCGTGGGGTGGGTGTTTGGACAGGTGATCGTTTCTATCGTTGATTTTGTGAGTTCTGGCCCGGCAAGGCTCGTTCAGCGAGTCTGGACAGTGGCTGGATTCCGACGCTCACTACTGTCGATTCAACCTGGAGAACAACAGACTATGCAGTATCCAATACGTGTGCGGCCGGTGGATTTCGGAAATCTCTCCGCACGGCAGGAAGCTATCCGGATCAAGCTGGGGCCGTATGGCGAGGAAGGCACTTCAGCGATGATGAAGACCTTCCTCAACTACCCGGAATTCGCCCGTTCCATCGGTCGGATCGGCACCAGAGTCACTTTGACCAGTGAGCTTCCCCGCCGACTGGCTGCGCTGGCGTCGTTGCGCACGGTCTGGTTGTGCGACTGCGAATATCTCTGGGCGCAGATTCTGCAAGAGGGCGGCGCGGTCGGGATCACCGACCCGGAGATCAGTGCGATTGCCACCGGTGAGTATCGAGACGCCCTGAACAGCATTGAGCGGCACGTCGTTGAAGCGATAGACGAACTGCACGACACGCATTATCTGAGCGAGGAGAAGTGGTACCGGATCGGCCGGTTCGGGACGAATGCGGTCATGGACATCATGCTGACCTATGGCTTCTTCGTCACCCTCTCGACTGCGGTCAATAGCATGGGTGTCGAGTTGGAAGACGGCCTCGCCGGGTGGGGATTGCCCAGGACGACGAACGGCACGGCTGGCACCGGGCTGACGCCACTGCGCCAAGTGCCCAAACGGGTCTTCGAGGCCGACTACGCGCTGCTCAGCCCGCAACAGATTGAGCAGGCGAATCGGCTGGGACGGCGCGGTAAGCCGACCACCTCGAAGCTGCAGAAGGCGATGATCAACTACCCCGAGTTCATGAAGTCGATCTCGGCCTTCGGCAAGCGCGCGATTGATGACACATCGTTGCCCGCTCGGGTGTGGCAACTGGCGGCCATGCGCACGGTCTGGCTGTGCGACAGCGAGTATCTGTGGTCACAACACCGGATGGCCTGCCTGAAGCTGGGCGTGACCGACGACGACCTGGCCGGAGTGGCCGAAGGCCCGGACAGCGCGAAATTGAAGGGTTTTGACCGGGTAGTCGTCAGCACTGTTGACGAGCTGTACTACCAGAACCGCGTATCGGACCAGAACTGGGGTCAATTCGACCAGTACGGCCAAGAGGGGATCACCGATTTGATCTTGGTCTACGGACTCTACGTCATCCAGTCCTGCCTGGCGCGCAATTTCGGGACGACCCTTGAGGATGGCAAGGTCGGCTACCTGCCCGAACTCGAACAGTTCCGGGCTGGACAGCATCGGGGGAATCATGGCTGAGCTAAGATCGCAGGACTGGTTCGCCGGTATTGGGGCGAAGGGCTTCACCCACCGGAGTTGGGTGCGCAGCCGGGGCGTGCCGGGTGACCATTTCGACGGACGTCCGGTCATCGGCATCTGCAACACCTGGTCCGACCTGACCTCGTGCAATTCGCATTTCCGCGAGCTGGCGCAACATGTCCGCGAGGGCATCCTGGAAGCTGGCGGAGTCCCGATGGAATTCCCGGTCATCTCGACCGGAGAGACGCTGACCCGTCCCACCGCCATGCTGTTGCGCAACCTGGCCAGCATGGACGTTGAGGAGACGTTGCGCGCCAATCCGCTTGACGGCGTGGTGCTGCTGATGGGTTGCGACAAGACCACGCCGGGGCTGTTGATGGGCGCTGCCAGCGTGAATCTCCCGACAATCGGGCTGTCGGCCGGGCCGATGCTCAATGGCAGTTTCCGGGGTCAATCCTTCGGCATCAGGGATGCCTGGGAACTTTCCGCCGACCTGCGTGCCGGGCGGGCGACCATCGCCGACGTGGAAGAGGCGGAGTCCTGCCTCAACCGCACCGTTGGCGTCTGCAATGTGATGGGCACCGGATCGACTATGGCGTCAATGGTGGAGGCGCTGGGCGTCGGGCTTCCGAACAACGCGGCGATCCCCGCCGTCGACGCGCGCCGCCGAGTGCTGGCCCGGATGGTGGGACGCCGCATCGTCGGCATGGTGCAAGAAGACCTCGCCCTGGACAAAATACTGACCCGGGAAGCCTTCGAGAATGCGATCAAAGTCAACGCGGCCATCGGCGGGTCCACCAATGCCGTGATCCACCTGACCGCGATTGCCCGGCGCATGGAAGTCCCGCTGGAGATCGAGGACTGGCATGTGCTTGGTCAGGACATTCCAAACCTGGTCAATATCCAGCCATCCGGCAAGTATCTGATGCAGGACTTCCATGAGGCTGGAGGGCTGCCGGTAGTCATCCGGGAATTGTGCGACGGAGGGCTGCTCCACGCTGACGCGCTGACTGCGACCGGCAAGAGCCTCGCGGAGAACAACGCTCAGGCGAAATGCTACAACCGCGACATCATCTTCAGTCTTGCTGAGCCTTTCAAGGCGCATTCCGGGATCGCAGTACTGCGCGGAAACCTTTGCCCAGCGGGTGCGGTCATCAAACCGTCCGCCGCAGAGCCGCACCTGCTCAAGCATCGCGGCCCAGCGGTCGTCTTCGAGAATCAGGACGATCTCAACGCCCGGATCGATCACCCCGACCTTGAAGTCGACGCCGACTCAATCTTGGTCCTCAAGAACTGCGGACCCAGCGGCTTCCCCGGTATGCCCGAATTGGGCATGATCCCGATCCCGGCCAAGCTGCTGGCTCAGGGCGTCAAAGACATGGTCCGGATTTCCGACGCCCGGATGAGCGGCACCTCCTTCGGTGCGGTCGTCTTGCACATTTCTCCGGAAGCGGCGGCCGGAGGGCTACTGGGCGTCGTGCGTGATGGTGATGTGATCGAACTCGATGTCGCCGCGCGAAAACTCGAACTGCTGGTCCCCGACGCAGAACTCCAAGAACGTTTCAAGACGCGCCCGGCTCCACTACCCAAAGCGACCAGGGGCTATTCAAAGCTCTACATCGACACGGTGAATCAAGCCCACGACGGCTGTGACCTCGACTTCCTGGTCGGAAAGACCGGAAGCGCGGTCCCGCCCAATCAGCACTGATTCCAAAAGAAAGGAACAACATTGAATACGACAGCCCCTGACCGAGAACCGATCAGAATCTATGTCCCCGAGGGGTCATTGGGTGTGGGAATCTTCCCGGAGGAGATCGACTACGCTTTGGCCCGCAATCCGCAGGCGATTGCCCTGGACGCCGGATCGACCGACAGCGGCGCGGCCTATCTGGCCACTGGGAAATCCAAGAACGATCGCGGCTCAGTCAAGAAAGACCTCGGGTTGATCATGGGTGCCCAGCAGAGAGCGGGCATTCCAGTCCTAATTGGCACATCCGGCCAAGCCGGAGGTGATTTGAACGTCAACTGGACGTTGGATATTGTGTTGGAGATTGCCCGCGAACGCGGCTACGCGCCGAAGATCGCGCTGCTCTACTCTGAGCAAGAGCCGAAGCTGATCAAGCAGAAGCTGGCAAACGGCAAGATTTCCAACCTTCCTCCGCTGGGCGATCTTGACGAGGCCACCATCGACCGCTGCCTGCACATCGTCGCGCTGATGGGGCCGGAGCCTTACTTCACCGCACTGGAGGCGGGCGCCGATATCATCATCGGAGGCCGGGCCTCTGATCCAGCGGTGATCGCGGCGTTCGCACTGTGGAAGGGTGCGCCGGCTGGTCCAAGCTGGCACGCAGGCAAGATCGCTGAGTGCGGCTGCCAGGCGACGACGGCCAACACCGGCCAGCGCGGCGTATTCCTTGAGATCGGGGACAGTTGGTTCGAGGTCGAGCCAGTGGACCCGCAGTTCAAGGCGACGGTGGAGAGCATTTCCGGGCATCTGCTCTACGAGAACAAAAATCCGTGGCTGCTGACTGAACCAGGCGGCCAACTCGACACCACTGAGAGCGAGTACGTCCAAGTGACAGACTCGAAGGTGCGGGTGACTGGTTCAAAATGGATTCCCAAGCCTTACACGATGAAACTGGAGGGCGCTTCCGGCGATCTGTTCCAAACGATCATGATCGTCGGGATAGCCGACCCGGACGTACTCGCTGAGCCAGAAGTGTTCCACGAGATGATGCTGACGACGCTGACCCAGCGGGCGATCTCGGCCACTGGCCTGAGCGCGGACCAATTCGATATCTCACTGCGCATGTACGGCTACAACGGGGTGAGTGGTATGGCGCCGCCTCCGGGCTCGGTTCCACTCGAAATCGGGATGATGTGCGTCATCACCGCCGAGACTCAAGAGTTGGCCAGCCATATCGCCAAGGCCTGCAACCCGTACTTCTTCCATATGCCGCTTCGGCTGGGCATGGAGTTGCCGTCCTACGGCTGGCCGTTCACGCCGGGCGATATCGATCGCGGGCGCGTCTTCCAATTCCTGCTCAACCATGTGGTCAGCGTTGACGACCCGCTGGAACTGGTCCGAATCCAAATCCTTGACGATCTTGAAGAGAGGGAGGCAGCTCATGCCTAAAGTCAAAGAAGTCTGCCGCCACGTCCGTTCCAAGGTGGCCGGGCCATTCTGGGTCACCATCGACCTGATGTTCGACAGCCAGGAGAATTACGATCGCTACGTCCGAAGTCCCGCGCTCAGCGCCGATTCCATCGCCGCGATCTATGGGATCGTTCCGGAGACGATCTCGCTCTACCCGATCCCCCAGTTGAAGGTCTTGAAGATTTCCTATCCCCGGCGATCACCGCAGGGCAGCATTGAGGAACGGGATCTGCACTCCGGGCAGCAATACACCTACCTGCTCAACGTCGAACTGAGTTGACGGGTTGACGACCGGATGAAAGTGGAATGAGATGACTACCGCAGACATCGCCCTGGTGACCGGCGGCAACAAGGGACTCGGGCTGGAGATCGTCCGGCAACTCGCTGAACGAGGGATGCGAGTCTATCTCGGCGCGCGGGACGAGACCCGTGGCCGGGAGGCGGTCGCCGGATTGACGACCAGTGGGGACGTGCGTTTCGTCCAACTCGACGTCACCGACCGGGAATCGGTCCGGGCGGCGGTGGCGCTGATCGACGCCGAGTCCGGTCGTCTTGACGTGCTGGTCAACAATGCTGGCATCTCCAGCGAGGTAGGCACCGCCGTCCCTGACATTACGGCCGACCAGATGCGCGCCACTTTCGAGGTCAACGTCTTCGGGGTGGTGACGGTTACCTCGGCCTGCATCCCGCTGCTGCGAAAGTCGGCGAACGGTCGGATCGTCAACATGGCCAGCCGTCTCGGATCATTGACCGCGTTGAGCGCGCCCGACAGCAGACAGCGCAAGCTGGGCGCGCTCACCTACAGCTCATCCAAGGCCGCGCTCAACGTGCTCACTCTGCTCTACTCCGAAGCGCTGCGGGCGGACGGCATCCAGGTCAACTCGGTAACCCCCGGACGAGTGGACACCGGCATCGGCGCGGGGACCGACCGCAGCACCGACCGTACCCTGGCCGATGGGGTGCGGACGCCGATCCACCTGGCTACCCTTCCTCCCCAGACGATGACTGGTGAGTTCCGTGGCTCCGGCATCGACGAATCGCCAGGGTGGTGAGTGAGATGAGCACCAAGCTGAAAGTCGTGCTGACCAGCAAGTCCATCCCGTTGTTGGAGTCAGATCAGGACTATTTCCGTGGCTTGGACGTAGCCCTAGTCCAGACTGATGGCAGCAATCAGGCAAAGCTGTTGGAGGCGACCCGTGATGCGGACGCGCTGTTGGTGGTGCATGAGCAGATCGACCGGGCGGTCATCGAGAAT
>JAISCH010000268.1 GCA_031265725.1 Propionibacteriaceae bacterium | reverse complement strand
ACCTTATTCACGTTCCGCACCGTGAAAACAATCCTTCCACCATTGATAAGTCGTACTTCACGATGGCTCGCCGGAACCGCTACAACAGTGACGTTGATCGCCCGTGGGATCGCATGGTGGAACCTGGCGGCACCAATCCCGAACAACACTGGTACCCGATCTCCATACACTGCAGTCGCGTAGGCCATCGCCGCAGCTTCCAGGCCGGGATGCCATTGCCGCTTAGCTGGAACATCGTCTGGTTTGGCAGTGTAGGTGCCACGAGCTAGTTGGATGACTCTGCCTTGGTCCCGCAACCGCACTAATTCTTTCTCTGGATTCGCGTATACCTGGCGCAGCATTTTCGGACGTACTGTCCGCAAGGCAGCACCTGTGATAGCAATCGGCAGTGCGGCAGCCATGTCGGCCTCCTTTCTGCCAAACACTACCATTCAGGTAGTAAACAGCAGAAATTAGGGTGATGGGGTGTTGATTCCGGTCATGGTGTCAGCGCAGAGTGTCTGGCTGTCGAGCGTGGCTCAGTAGTCGAATTTCTTGTAGTAGCGGCGCACGGTCAGCGGATGATCGCGTAGAGCGGCCAAGTGTTCGGCTAATCGTTCCAGCACCGTGGCGAGGACGGCGGGGGCGACCAGGGCGCGGGTCTGTGGGCTGATTCCGGGCAACTCGAAGGATAGCGAGTCAATGACGTGCAACTTGCCGCCTTGGGCGGGGACGAATTTCTCCACTCGCTCGGCCAGCGTGCGTCCGGCGTCCTCACCTTTGAGCAGCAGCAGGTCTACTCCTGGCTCGACCAATTCGAGCGTGCCGTGGAAGAAGTCGAGGGCGTGGATCGGCCGGGTCCAAATCCATTGCATCTCCTCCAAGATGCACATCCCGAAATACCATGCCTCGTACCAGGCGTTGCCCGCTGAACTCAGCAGCACCGGCTTGCTTGCTGCAGCGAGATGAGCGGCCAGTTCGACGGCGCGCGGCTCGAAGTCCTGCTTGGCCTTGACCAGGGCAGCGGGCAACTTCTCCAATTCGGAGACGACCTGCGCATAGCTGCCGGGCAACTCGTTCCGGTGCTCCATGACGGCCAGGGCCACCAACAACGTCTGGATCAGATAATTCTCACTCGACGTGTCGTCGGCCACCGCGTTGGGGATATTGATGTCGGCCAGATCGGCCATCGGCGTGCCCTGGTGGCCGGTGAAAGTCAGCACTCGTGCGCCCGCAGCCTTCACGTAATTGAGCGCTTGGACGGCTTCTTTCGTGGTGCCCGACACCGAGCAGAAGACCACCAACGAGTCCGGGCTGAGATTGGCGTTGCCGTTCTCAATCAGTTCAGTGGAACGTTCGATATAGGTCGGCAAGCCGGAGCGGGTCTGCAACAGCCGGGCGGCCGGGTAGGTGAGCAGGGCGACCCCGCCAGCACTGGCGAAGAAGATATTCTTCACCCCGTTCTCCAACTCGCGCTGTACCGCGTCCCGAATTTCTCCAGCGGCCCCGACCGCCTTCGTCTGCACGGCCAAATGATGATCCAAATCGATGTTGAGCACAGAAACCCCTTTGTGTCGGCTCAGTTGTTCGCAATAACTAAGCGTAGCCGTTGGCAGTCGCCACCAGGACAGCTCATCTTGGCATCAGGGACGCGGCTCAATGGCGGTGAACGTTCCGCTATGCCTGTCCGTACTCAAGATGGTGCTACTTGAGTGGACAGCGTAGTGGGGTACGGGGCTATCATTGATGTAGCAACATTGCTACTTATCTTTCGCTTGGAGGCGCGATGACTGTGATGACTAGTAGAGAATTCAATCAGCGTACCCATGCGGCAAAGCTCGCCGCTCAGTATGGCCCGGTGATCATCACTGACCGAGGCAAGCCTTCGCATGTGTTGCTGACTTACAGTGACTATCAAACCGGAGACAGTCGGATAGCGAGTCTGGCAGAAACGTTTGCTGGCATTCCCGAGGCTGGACTGATCGACCTACCGTTGACGATCTCGTCCGAATCGTCACAACCGGCGAAATTCGACTGATGTACGTGCTGGACACCGACGTAGTTTCCGAACTGCGTAAGATCCCGGCAGGTCGTGCGGACAAGGTGTTCGCCGCTTGGGCTGCTGACGTGAGTTTGGACGTTTGCTACCTGTCAGTGGTGACGATTCACGAATTAGAGTACGGAATCCTGCTTGTTGAGAAACGTGACCCCAGCCAAGGAGCGATATTGCGCCGATGGATGACTGATTACGTCGAAACGATCTTTGCTGAGCGGCTGCTGCCATTCACCAAGGAAGCGGCAAAGCGCGCGGCAGCGTATCAGGCGGCAGGGTCAACGCCGGTACGGGACTCTTTCATCGCCGCCACCGCCGATGTGGTGGGCATGTCGATGGTCACTAGGAATGTCAAAGATTTTGGCAGGCAACTCGGCCACCGAGTAATCAACCCTTGGGCACCAGCGACGTAAAAAACTCATTATCAGGAGTTGCGCCAGCGGCTTGAAGGTGGGAGAAACCGCCGCCAACGTCACCCACCCGGACGCTCAATGGCGGTGAACGTCCCGGTATACATGCCCATGCCGCAGGAGTATGGGTAGACGCCGGGGGCGTCCAAGCTGATGTCAACGGTTGTGGTGCCGGGTTCGAGGAAGAGCAGTTCGGGGATGCCGAGGTTCTTGGCGTTGACTGCGGCGGCGCAACTGAAGCTGTCCATCTGGAATTCCCATTTGATCGGCTCACCGGCATAGACGACGGTGTCTCTGGGGTTGTAGCCGTCGGAGCCGCCGATGGCCACTTTCGCCACCTGGTAGCCGTCGGAGTCGGTCACATTGCTGGTGCGTTGGGTGGCGGTCGGGGTCTGCGCAATGGCCGGGGCGAGGGTGTTGACCGCGCCCAGCACGTTGAACACGGCGAAAGCGATCACCACCACGCCGATGTAGCGGAAAACCCGGTCGGTTTTGATCAGGGTGGAGAGCCCGCCAGCACCCATCAGCCCCGGCGTCGTCCCGAGTGCGAATACGGCCATGACCAGGCCAGCCGAGAGTGCGTCCCCGGTGGACAGCGCGTAAACCTGCACGGCTTGAGTGAAGCCGCAGGGCAGGAAGAAGGACGCTGCGCCGAGGGCCAATCCGGTCCAGTCGCGGTATTCGGCGTCTTTGTGCATCCATTTGGTCAACGCGCCGGGCAGGGTGAGACCGGCACCGGCCAGCCGGGGCGAGATTCCGCTCAGCCGGATGCCAAGCAGCCCCATCACCACCGCCACCACGATCATGGCGACGGCCAGGACCGGCCCGGTCATGGTGAAGGCCGATCCGACTACTCCCAGCAGCGCGCCCAAGAGGCCGAAACCGGCGATGCGGCCAAGGTTGAACATGAGTTGCGGGCGCAGCCGTTGGGCGGTGGTGGCGTTTGGATATTTGGCGGCGAAACTCGCCGCGAGGGAGATTACGATCCCGCCGACCAGGGCCATGCAGGTGGATATGCTCGCCGCCACGCCGAGCAGGGCGACGAAGAGCAAATTGCCCGTGCCCGCTATCTGGGTGAGCGAGTCGGTGAGCGCCAACCAGCCGAAATGATTGGCCAGCAAGACGACGACTGTCACCACCGCCGCCGCGCTCAGCACGTCCGTCCAAAGCTGGTTGTCCTTGGCCAGCCAAGGGGCTTTGCTGCGTCCGATGCGATAACCGGCCTTTTTCACCGCCGCTGAGATGTCGGGCGTCGGGATCGGAGCGGCACTGGTGATCACCGCTTGGCCTTTCCGGGCGGAGACGTTGACCCGCTGCACTCCGGGGATGCGCCGGATAGCCTTGCCGACTCGTTGCTCGCAGGCATTGCAAGTCATCCCTTGGATGAACACCTTCGTGGAGTGCGGCTCTGGTTTCGCGGGAGGGGCCGTTGGCTTGCTCACGGGTGCAAGTGTATACATTCAGCAAAATAAACTCAGCCCGGCATTGATTTGCCCAAATAGCAGCAGTGGAACGAAGCGGCAAGGCCTGGTCGCAGCGTGCCAGCAACGTTTGGAATGGGTATCAACTCCTGCAGAGTCTCACCCACTCAATCGGCTCACTGACAAACACGAGCGTTTGACAGCTTCGCCTCAATCGTGACTATCAACTCCTGCAGAGTCTCACCCACTCAATCGGCTCACTGACAAACACAAGCGCTTGCCAGCTTCACCTCAATCGTGACTATCAACTCCTGCAGAGTCTCACCCACTCAATCGGCTCACTGACAAACACAAGCGTTTGACAGCTTCGCCTCAATCGTGGCTACGCTGGGCAGGTGTCCATGTTGATTCCGTTGAGTGTCACCGCAAATGCCATGCTGATCGGCTGTGCGATTGTGGCTGGGTTGGCGGTGGCCGGGATCGTCGGGATAATTCGTCGGGTGCTGAAGGAGCGAGATGATCGAGATTCCGAGTGATCTTAATCCGGCCTTGATCGGGCTGGCTTGGCTGCGCGGGCATTGGGAGGGCACTGGCTACCGGGAATGGCCGGGCGAGGAGAAGATCAGTTACGCCATCCAGCTCGATTTCGCGGAGAACGGCGACGACTACCTGCATTATTTGGCGCAGTCCTTCGAGGTGGATGACGACGGGCGTGCGGTGAAACCGATCAGCATGGAGACGGGTTTCTGGCGGCCACTGCCCGATGGGACGGTGGATGTGATGATGTGCAGCCCGGACGGCTATGCGGAGCTTTGGTTTGGGAAACTCGCTCCCGGCCGGATCGAACTGACCACTGACGCGGTGGCGCGTACCAAGGAGGCAAAGGTGGCTTACAACTCCGGGCGGCGGCTGTACGGGCTGGTCGAGGGACAGTTGATGTTCGCCTTCGACCGTTCCACCGAGGACCAGCCGTTGCAGTCGTACGTGTGGGCGACGTTGCAGCGTAGCTGAGCAGTGAGACGGGGGCTGTCCGTGGGCGCGGTGTTGGTTGAATCTGGTCCGGATGCGGGCGCGGTGTGGCACTATGGCGATCCCTTCCGGGAGCAGCGAATGTTGGCTGGCACGGCGATTGCCGACGGGCCGCTGCCGCACTTTCCCCGGTTTGCGGTCGGCGGGCCGGGCCGGCTGGCTTGGCTGCACGCGATCACATCCCAGGATTTCAATTCGCTCCCGGCCGGGGAGCGAGCCTCCGCTTATATCCTCAACTATCAGGGGCATATCGTTCACGCCTTCTCCGGCCAAGACGATGGCGAGGTCTTCCAGGCCTACACCCAGCCGGGTTGCCAGGATTCGTTGTTGGCTTGGCTGCGAAAGATGGTTTTCGCCAGCCGGGTGACGATCAATGCGGACGAAGCTGGTGCCGTTGCGACCGGGGCAAGCCCGACAAGCTGGCCGACCAGTACGACGGCCGAGACGGACGGGGCTGGTGCCGTTGCGGTGGAAGCGGGACGGCCGGTCGGACTTTGGGCGTACGAGGCTTTGCGCATCGCTGCGGGGAGGCCGAGGCACCAGTTCGACACCGACGAGAAGACGCTGCCCAACGAAGTCGCCAGCCCGGACGGTGACCGGTTGGGGGAGTACGTGCGGCTGAACAAGGGCTGCTATCCGGGACAGGAGACGGTGGCCCGGGTCTACAACCTCGGTGCCCCGCCGCGTCGGCTCACCCGGGTGTTGTTGGATGGGTCGGCAGACCGGCTGCCCGGATTGGGCGCGGAAGTACGCTGCAACGGTGAGCCAGTCGGAAGGATGGGCAGTTCGTCCATCCACTACGAGCTTGGCCCAGTCGGCCTGGCCCTGCTGAAACGTTCACTGCCCACCAACGCCACCGTGGAAGTGGAAGGCATCGCGGCCAGCCAAGAAGTCATCGTCGATCCCGAGGTCGGCCTGCACTGGCGTCCAGCAGTCAGTCCCCGCCCAGCACCCCGCCGTCCCCTAATCTGAACGCCGCGCGATTCGCCAGAGTCAGCGCCAGTGCCACGATTTTCAATGTGTAGTCGGTAGTGCCGCAGAAGTTGCTGAACGATACCAACTTCTGGACTATTCGCTATATCGGGATGATCCAGTTCAGCCCCTGGATGCTTCCAAGCGTGGTAGTATTCTCTGAAATTACGGAATCAAAATTCCCGTTTTACGGGAATCGGATTTTCCGATTCTTGGAAGGTGCCTCTGATGGAAACGCCCGGACACTACCGGCCACGGCTGATTGATAGCTCAGTCAATGAATTATTGCGGGTCACTGGGGCGGTTGCCATTGAGGGGCCGAAATGGTGCGGTAAGACTTGGACCGCGATGACCCACGCCGCCTCAGCGATCTGGGTGGCTGATCCGTCGGGTGACTATCTCACCCGTCGTATTGCCACCTCCGACCCATTTTCCTTGCTGGAGTCGGAGAAGCCACTTCTCATTGATGAGTGGCAAGATGCTCCAGGGCTATGGGACGCGGTTCGCTTGGCCGTGGATCGCAAACCTGGTGCTGGGCAGTACCTATTGACCGGTTCCGCAACACCTCGGGCAGGAACCGTGTCCCATTCTGGGACGGGTCGGATAGCTCGTTTGGAGATGTGGCCGATGACTTTGGCCGAGGTCGACAAGTCGAGTGGTGAGGTGTCGCTGGCGTCTGTGATGAATGGTGAATGGCCAAAAGTGACACCGGGAGTATGGACACTGCACGAGTTGTTGGATGCTATTCTCCGAGGTGGCTGGCCTGGGATGGTTGATGCGGCATTAGCTGATGCCACGCAGTTGGCTGCTAGCTACTTACGTTCGGTAGCTTATGCCGATGCGACCATGCTTGACGGCATCCGCAGGGATCCCAAGCGGTTAATTGCCCTATTGTCTTCGCTATCACGAAATACGGCGACATCAGTAAGTATCACTACACTCACCCGCGATATGGCTGAGGCAGACAGTCAGGCTTTGTCGAACAAGAGCGCTGCCGCCTATCTGGACGTGCTCCGGCGTCTTCACGTTTTGCGAGAAATCCCCGCTTGGTCCCCGGCGCTTCGTTCACCGGTGCGTTTGCGGGTGACTCCTAAACGGATACTCTGTGATCCGTCGCTGGCCGCCGCCGGCCTGCGGGCCAGCGCCGAGGCGTTGATGGCTGATCGCAAGACTCTGGGGTTGTTGTTCGAGACCCTTTGCTTGCGCGATCTGGCTGTTTACGCCGAAGCGATGGGTGCCGCACTGGCCTACTACCATGACGATGCGGAACTCGAAGCGGATGCCATTGTGCAAGCCGGTGACGGTCGTTGGATGGGGATTGAAATCAAGCTAGGAGCCGAACAGGAGACTTCTGCGGCTGATACGCTGCTGGCGTTGCGTCGGAAGATGACCGCATCCGGAGAGCGCGAACCGGCTGCACTGATGGTCGTGACCGGAGTAGACAGCTTCCCGCATCGCCGGGATGACGGCGTGATAGTAGTTCCCATCAATCGTCTTGGTCCTTGATAATAGCGTTAGTGAACGTGGGCGTCCACTTCTAGGTTAAAGCTAGGACCGAAATGACAGATGCTTCCGTGATTCTCAGTGTGAAGCAGCTATCCCGTTTAGGGTATGGGTTCGGAATGGGGCAATTCGCGGGCTAGCAGGGAGCGTTTCAGGGCTAGTCCGTAGCTTCCGTAGCCGCCGATTTTGCCTTCGCTGGCGATTATCCGGTGGCAGGGGATGAATAGCGCCACTGAATTGTGGGAGCATGCTCCGGCGGCGGCTCGGGCTGCTCTGGGGTTTCCCGCCCGGGCGGCGAGTTCGCCGTAGCTGATCATTTCGCCCGGTTTCACAGCGTGTAGGGCTTTCCAGGCGGCTTCACGGAAGGGTCCGGAATGTTGGAGCACGGGCACTTTGGTCAGTGGGATGGGATCACCGGCGTAGAAGGCCAAGACGGCTTTGATGGCTCGGGTGAGCACTCGATTCGGGGCTTCGACTATCGCTGCTGGCAACAAATCCGCGCTGACCTGCGTCAATAACTCGTCGCTGTACTGAGACCATCCAGCAGCGATGACCGCTTTGTCATTGGCGATGACGCGGAAAGGTCCGTCCGGAGTGTCAACGGTGGTGGCATGGGCTATGGCAGGCATCGGTGTCCTGCTACTCGGATGGGACCGGCTGTTGGCCGCTGCCGTCGACGCGAATCATCGTCAGGTCTGCGCCGTCCGATTTGTAGATTATCCAGTCTCCGGCCAGGTTGAACCCACGAACGCCAGAGTCGGTGATGACGGAGGTGGACCCACTCTCCGGGTCGATCAATTCCACTTTGGCCGTCATCGCATTGAGCGAGAATACTCCACGTTCGGTGGGAATGTTGAAATCGTGCGATTCAACAGTTACAGACTCGTCACCACTGCCATCTAATTTCACCCGCCGCAATGTGTTGCCATCGTCTGCGGAGTAATAGAGCCAACCATCCCATGCCGCTACCCAACGTGAACTGGTTATCCCGAATTCCTTGGTTTTGCCGCTCGCAAATTCCAGGCTGGTCAGTTTGCAGCCGGAGTCGCTCATGGAAATGCCGACGCAGAGATATTCCGTGCCCTCCACCAGATTGCGGTAGTACGAAGTGTTGAAATCGTCAGCGGGCTGGGTGGTTTTCCCATCCAGGCTCAACGAGTAAAGGCGATTCTCATCGATTTGATTGGTGTAATACAGGCTGTCCTGGTCGATGAAAAGATTGCCAGCGCTACCCTGCCACAATACAGCGTTGGCATCGGTCATAGGATCGTAGCTCCAAACATCGTTATTGCTCAGGAAATAGAGCTTGCCCTGATAGAAATTTAGGCTACTGGCCGTACTGTCGGTGATCTTGCGCAGGAATTTCCCCTCCGGGCTGAGCGCGACAATACTCGTCGGCGTGGCCAGATAAAGTTCTGAATCACTGGCTACCGCGAAACCGCCGAGGATAAGGTTGCCCGGATAGTTGCCTGCCGGGCTGTACGGCATCAAGTTCGCGTTGGGTGGGGGCGCTAT
This sequence comes from Propionibacteriaceae bacterium, assembly GCA_031265725.1. Taxonomy (GTDB): domain Bacteria; phylum Actinomycetota; class Actinomycetes; order Propionibacteriales; family Propionibacteriaceae; genus Propionicimonas. Next base: position 2,133 of record JAISCH010000268.1, on the reverse strand, counting down.
TGAGTTGGGCGGCGTCATTGAGCCGGATGGCGGCGTCCCGGTGTTCGGTGTGTCGATAGTTCCCGCGCCGGGTGCGTTAAGTGCGTTGATGGCGAAAATGCTGCTGACCCCGAGTACGACCAGGGCCGTGAAGGCGCTCACGGCGGGGATCAGCCAGCGTTTGCGTTTCGGCTGGGATTTGTCCAGCCATTTGCGGATTTCATCGGCGGATTGAAAACGCTGGTTTGGGTCGAAGGCGATGCACTTCTCGATCAGGGCTAGCAGCTTCGGATCAGTGATGCGCTGGGCGAGGTTCTGCCGGTCGGGGCTGCCCGTCATCACATAGATCAGCACGATTCCCAGCGCGTAAATATCGGTGAGGATGGTGGATTGGGCATAGCCGAATTGCTCCGGCGGTGCGTATTGCAGCGTGCCCATATTCCGGGTGTCGGTGGTGTTGCCTGGCTTGAAAATCCGGGCGATGCCGAAATCGGTGAGTCCCAGGCTGCCATCTGGCCGGACGATGATGTTCTGCGGTTTGATGTCGCGGTGGATGATGGGCGGGGTCTGCTGCTGCAGATAGCTGAGAATATCGGCCAGTTGCCGGGCCACCTGGTACGCCCCGACCACGGTGAACGCTTTCTGCGCGACCACGGCGTCCAACGGCTCTCCGGGGAAATACTCACGGGCGACGTAACTGCGCCCGTCGCCCACATAGGTGCCGTAGGTCTTGGGGATGCCGGGGTGGTCGAGGCCAGACAGGATCGCCCACTCCGCGTCCGCGCGTTCGTCCGCGTCCGCCTCCGTCGCGCGCAAGACGAGCTCGGCTCCACTGCGGCGGTCCTTGACCAGGTAGGCCTCTTTGCCGGGACTGCTCTTGAGGCATTCCTCGAATTCGTAGGCTTCCAGCCAATGACTAGGCCAGGTGCCGCGCACTTCAGCGGCGAGAGTGGCGCTATATGCGGCCAGGAATTCCTTGGCATCCGCCATGAGCGACCTCTTTGACGTTCGGTTAGCAAAGTTTGTGATCATCGTAGCGACAGACTGTTGGTTAGGCCACTAAGATATGGGTCGGCTACTTGGTTTTGGTCTGCGCTTCGCAGACATTTCCGGACTGTTGAGTAGGAGAAGTGCGATGGCGGACCGCGAACTCGACTCGCAACGTATGCTCAACCTACTGAAGGAAGATCGTTTCCCCGACTCCAAATGGGACGAGGATTTCCTCGACCCCGATATTCGGGACTTCTTCGACGACCTTTTCCGCGAGACCATGCAGCGGCGCTCCGCAGTCATCCGGGACGCGAATATCTCCCGCACCTACGGCTATCAACTCATGGACGGCAACCGGGTGGGCAGCCGTGACTATTACCTCTCCATCGCCGTTGCGATGAAACTTGACCTGCGCACCACCCAACGCCTGCTAGCCGTCACCAAGAGCGGTGGTTTGCACCCGCTGATCAAACGTGACGCCGCGCTAATCTTTGCGATCAACCACAGCTATGACACCGCAAAACTCTACGATTTCATGAAGAGTTTGGGCCTAGCCCCACTCGACACCGGCATCGAGTGAGCCATTCGTAGCTGACGTTTGTCAAAGCCTTCGATACCCTGCCGGAAGTGCGTCGCCTCTGGTGAGGCGGGCGTGGTGCTCACTTCACTTTTAGGGTGACTGTCTTTGAGGCTTTCTTTTTCAGTTGGGTGTTGCCGTTATAGGTGGCTTTGATTTTGAAACTGCCTTTGGAGCCGTTTATCAACTGGACTGTTAGTTTGCCGTTATGGGCGGGGGTCAGGGTGAACGTTCCGGAGCCTTTTCCGGCTTTGATGACGATCTTTCCGGTCGGGATTACGCCGCTGGAAGTTATGGTGATGGTGACGAAGCTCTCGGCGTTGCGTTTGACCGTCGACTTGGACAATTTGATGGCGACTTTCGGGGTCGCCTTTGCCACTGTCTTAGTTGCGGAGGTGCGTACCGCGCTTTGATAGCCGGTCCGGGCGACGGACATTTCCACTGAAATCTTGAGACCGGCGTCAGCGCCAGTCAACTTGTAGCTGCTCTTGGTCGCCCCGGCAATTGGGACGCCGCCGCGCAGCCAGCGATAGGACACTTGCCAACTCTTTGGCTGCCCGGTGGCTTTGAGGGTCTTGCCCACCTTG